>NZ_JBSGZD010000026.1:0-50591 GCF_053610825.1 Streptomyces sp. NPDC054863
GCGAAGAAGTCGGAGGTCATGCCCCTAATCAGCGGTCAGTCAGTGCCTCCGGGACCGGTGACACCACCCCCCGGATCATGGTCAACAAGGGGGGGAAGTCATGCCGGTCCCGGAGGCCGGAAGCTCCGTTGCGGAGCCAACGAAAACGGTAATGGGGGGGGTGGGGTTGCCCGGCGGACCATTTTTTCGGCTTGCCCCGTTTCCGAATCGCCCCAGCGGTGGACAATAGGGGCATGAGTCAGCAGGGGGAGCGGCGCACGCACGCCGAGGACGACTGGTGGGACAGGCTGTACGACGAGGCCACCCCGGGAACCGGCCCGACGACGGGCACGGACCACACCGTGGACGACCACTTCGACTCGACACCGGGTATGATCTCCGACCGGAGGCCGGCCGAGACGTCGGGCCCGCCCGCACCACCGGAGGAACTACCGCGCCAGGAAAGGGGGTTGCCGGGCTTCTCCGAGCGCGGCGGCCCCTTCGCGGCGCCCCGCGACCGCGCTCCGTGGGAGCCCCCGGAGCCCCCCGGGCGCACGGATCCCCCGGAGCGCACGGATCCGCCGGGCCCGCCCCGCACTCTCGGACCGGACCCGCGCACTTCCGCGCCCCTGCGGGAGGGAGGGCGGACGGACGTGCCGGAGGGCGGACCTGGGGGCGGGCAGGAGGCGACCGGGGAATGGGATGCCTGGCTGCCGACACCCCGCCGAAGGACGGGAGTTGAGCCCGGCGGACCAGAGCTTGACGGCCGGATGGAGCGGGGCGGCGAGCCGGAGCGGGACAGCTGGGCCGAGTGGGGCAGCAGTACGGAGCAGGACGGCCGGGCCGAGCAGGACAGCCGGGCCGAGCGCGACGTCAGGGACGTGGGCGGCGGAGCAGGGCCGGAGGCCGTGGCGGAGTCCGCGCCCGAGTCCGTCGCGGAGCCCGCGGTGAAGCGCCCTGGTCCGCACGCTCCACCCGAGCCGGACGTGTCGACGTTCCCGTTCGCGAGGGGGGATGACACATCGCGGACCTCCTCGACATGGGGCCCGCCCCCTTCGCCGCCCGGCCCGCCCGGTGCCCCCGGGCCCCGTCCGGACCGCCACCGCACCCGCCGCCTGTGGGACGAACCAGGACCCCACGGAACGCCACCGCCCGGCCCCGACCCGGACGCGACCACCGTGACGGGCCCGGCCCCCGGCGTGATCCCGCCGTCCGATGCGAGCCCGGCCCCCGGCGTGAGCCCGCCGTCCGATGCGAGCCCGCCACCCGTCCGGAGCTCCGACGCGACGGCAGGGCCCGCCGACCCGGAAGCGGACACGGGCGCGGACGGCGCCCCGGGTGCGCAGTCCGCGCCCGTCCCCGACCCCCGGCGCTCCGAGCCCCGGCACACGGAGGTCCGGCGCTCCGAGCCCCGACACACCGAGGCCCCGCACACCGAGGCCCACCACACAGAAGCCCGCGCGGAGGCCCCCCGGCGCACCGGGACCCGCGCCGATGGCCACCTCCGCAACATCCCGCCCCTGCCCACCTCCTTCCCGCCGTGGTCCGGGAACCAGGACCACGCACCGGACCCGGTCGGCAAGGACCGTGGCAGCACGGACCGCAGCAGCTCGGTCGGCCAGGACCGCGGTAGCACCGCCGAGTGGGAGGCGCCCCCGGTGCCGCCCGCCGCCCCCCTCGTACCCCCGGCAACACCACCACCTCCGGCCGCACCCGCACCACCGTCCGCGGCCCCCGCCCCGCCTCCGGCCCCCTTCCTCGCCCCGCGTCCCGTCCTCGCCCACGTGGGCGACGGCCCGCCCACCTATGACGCCGAGCCGACCGCGCTCGCCGCCGCCGACCCGCAGAATCTGGACGGGCTCGTCGCGGACACCGTGCTCGACGGCGCGCAGTACGGGTCGTACACCCTGCGGGCGGCCTCCGTGCGCGGGGACTCCGCCCGGTACCGCGGCGAGCCCCGCCGCGACACCCTGCTCACCGCCCGCTTCGGCAGCGGCCCCGGCGGCCTCGTGCTGGTCGCCGTCGCCAGCGGTGCCCGCGCCGCCGAGGGCGCGCACCTGGCCGCCGCCGACGCCTGCCGGTGGATCGCCGGATCGGTCGGCCGCAGCCACGCCAGGCTGGCCGAGGACATAAGGGCCGGGCGGCGCGGCGACCTCAAGTCGGGGCTGCACCGGCTCACCGACCGCAGCTACGGCAAGCTCCGCGCCCACGCGGCCGAGCTCGGCCTGGAACCGGGGGAGTACACCGCCGACCTGCGCTGTCTCCTGCTCTCCGCCGACCCGGACTGCCGCACCCGGATCTACTTCGGCGTCGGCGACGGCGGCCTGTTCCGGCTGCGCGACGGGGTCTGGCAGGACATAGAGCCCCCGGAGCCCCGCCCCGACGCCCTCACCGGCGAACCGGTGGTCGGCTTCGGCTCCGTACCGGCGGACGAGGAGCTGCCCGAGGAGGGCCCGGACGGCGACCGGCTCACCATGGACCTCGGTATCACCACACCGCCGTCCCCGCACATCGACGGCGTGCCGCCCACCTCACCCTTCCGGTTCCGGGCCTCGGTGGCCAGGCCGGGTGACGTGCTGCTGCTGAGCAGCGCGGGCCTCGCGGAGCCGGTGCGCGGCGAGCCCGCCCTCGCCGGGGAGCTGGCCGCACGCTGGGGCGGGCAGCAGCCCCCGCCGGGCCTGGCCACCTTCCTCGCGGACGTCGCCCTGAGGGTCAAGGGGTACGCGGACGACCGGACCGCAGTAGCAGTCTGGGAGGCATAAGCGCATATTTCGTGGGTTCATGGACAGGCGAGGGGGGATCGTCACTTTGTCCTACCGAGAGGGTGTGCCCACGTCATGGCGAAGCAGAAGGTGGCCGAGCAGTTCGTCGACATCCTCGTCCAGGCGGGAGTCCAGCGCCTGTACGGGGTCGTCGGCGACAGTCTGAACCCGGTCGTGGACGCCATTCGCCGCAACGACGCCATCGACTGGGTGCACGTCCGGCACGAGGAGACCGCCGCCTTCGCGGCCGGCGCCGAGGCCCAGATCACCGGGAAGCTCGCCGCCTGCGCGGGGTCCTGCGGACCCGGCAACCTCCACCTCATCAACGGCCTCTTCGACGCCCACCGCTCGATGGCCCCGGTGCTCGCCCTCGCCTCGCACATCCCGTCCAGCGAGATCGGCCTGAACTTCTTCCAGGCCACCCACCCCGACAAGCTCTTCGACGAGTGCAGTCACTACAACGAGCTGATCTCCAGCCCCCAGCAGATGCCCCGGGTCGTCCAGTCCGCGATCCAGCACGCGGTCGGGCGCGGCGGTGTCGGCGTGGTCTCGCTGCCCGGCGACGTGGCGGGCGAGCCGGTCGTCGACGAGCCGTCCGAGCAGGCGCTGGTCACCTCGCGGCCGACGGTCCGCCCGGGCGACGCCGACCTCGCGAAGCTGACCGCGCTGATCGACGACGCCGAGAAGATCACCCTGTTCTGCGGCAGCGGCACCGCGGGCGCGCACGCCGAGGTGATGGAGTTCGCCGAGCGGATCAAGTCCCCGGTCGGGCACGCCCTGCGCGGCAAGGAGTTCATCCAGTACGACAACCCGTACGACGTCGGCATGAGCGGTCTGCTCGGCTACGGCGCCGCCTACGAGGCCATGCACGAGTGCGACCTGCTGATCCTGCTCGGCACCGACTTCCCGTACCACGACTTCTATCCCAGGGACGTGAAGATCGTCCAGGTCGACGTCAGGCCGGAGAACCTCGGCCGGCGCTGCAAGCTGGACCTCGGGGTCTGCGGAGACGTGCGCGAGACGCTGCGCTGTCTGACCCCGCGCGTGCGGGCCAAGAGCAACCGCCGCTTCCTCGACAAGATGCTCAAGAAGCACGCGGACGCTCTGGAGGGCGTCGTCAAGGCGTACACCCGCAAGGTCGAGAAGCACACCCCGATCCACCCCGAGTACGTGGCGTCCGTACTGGACGAACTCGCCGACGACGACGCGGTGTTCACCGTCGACACCGGCATGTGCAATGTCTGGGCGGCCCGCTACCTCACCCCCAACGGCCGCCGCCGCGTCATCGGTTCCTTCTCGCACGGCTCGATGGCCAACGCGCTGCCGCAGGCCATCGGCGCCCAGTTCGTCGACCGGAACCGGCAGGTCGTCTCCATGTCGGGCGACGGCGGATTCTCGATGCTGATGGGCGACTTCCTCACCCTGGTCCAGCACGACCTGCCGGTGAAGGTCGTCCTGTTCAACAACTCCTCGCTCGGCATGGTCGAGCTGGAGATGATGGTCGACGGGTTGCCGTCGTACGGCACCGCCAACCGCAACCCGGACTTCTCGGCGGTGGCCCGCGCCTGCGGTGCGTACGGAGTCAGGGTCGAGAAGCCCAAGCAGCTCGCCGGAGCCCTGAAGGACGCGTTCCGGCACCGGGGCCCCGCCCTCGTCGAGGTCGTCACCGATCCGAACGCGCTGTCCATCCCGCCGCACATCAAGGCCCAGCAGGTGAAGGGCTTCGCCCTGTCCGCCGGAAAGGTCGTACTGGACGGCGGCGTCGGCCGGATGGTCCAGATGGCACGCTCCAACCTGCGGAACGTACCGCGCCCTTGAAGCCGTACGGATCCCACGCCCTCAGGACGCACGGCCGGGACGGGGACGGCGGGGAGGTCTCCCCAGCCGTCCCCGGCGCGTGCCGTGTACGTCCGGAACGGCAGCCGTGCATCGGGCGATGGGGCCAACCGCCGTACTCGGTCTTCACTCCCTCCCGGGCGGACATGAGTGCCTTTCTCTGAGAGGGGCATCCATTCCGTGAGGGTGTTCGAGGGAGAAAGGGCCAAACAGGGGTGTGGGTGGGGGCTATGACGAGGCAACAGCCGGGCCGGGCCGGGCAGATCCCGTACGGCCGCTCGGTGCCGAAGGACCTACGAACGGTGTCGGAGGGGGCGCGGACGGTGCCGGGGGACGTGCGGGCGGCCGAGGCGGCCGAGACGACCGACAGGGCACGCGGGGCGCTCGACCTGCGGTGGCGACTGGGCCGGGCGGACCTGACCGCCGTACCCGAAGTGCGGCGCGCACTGCGCGAGTTGCTGCGGCACTGGGGACGCCCGGGCTGCGCGGACGTCGCGGAACTGCTCACCAGCGAGCTGGTGACCAATGCGCTGATACACACCGAGAGCGATGCGGAACTGCACGCGACCCTGGCCGCGTCCAAGCTCCGGGTCGAGGTGCACGACCATCTGTCCCGCCTTCCGGAGCCCCGGCCCGCGGGCCGCGACGAGAGCACGCACGGCCGGGGACTGCTCCTGGTCCAGTCCCTCGCGGACGCCTGGGGCGTACGAATGCAGGGGCACGGACCGGGCAAGGTGGTGTGGTTCGAACTGGACGGGGGCCCGGCCGGCGCCTGACCGGACCGGGCCCCCATTCCCATACTGCGAGCTGACGAAGCGTCAACTCAGGTGTCCACTAACCGAATTGCTGCTCAAGATCCTTGAGCTTCTGCTCAAGGGAGTCGAGCCGGGGCAGTGCCTGGGTGTCGTCCTCGGCGGTCAGGTCGACCGTCCGTGAGTCACCTCCCTTGGTCCCAGAGCCTTTCACGGCCTGGAGGGAGGGCCGGTTGCGAAGCGGCAGTTGTCCGGGTTCTGGTATGGCGGGCTCCGCGACGGCGTGCGGCGCGGAGCCCGATCCGCCGGTCCCCAGCGCCGGTACGTCCACCTGACGGCCGCCCCGGCTGCGCCCCCAGGCGCGGTGCTGCCGGTTGATGGCCTTCAGCTGCGCCCGCTCCAGCTTCTCGTGCTCCCGCCTGCGCATCCGGTTCTGCGTCTTCTGCCGCTGGTCCTCACGGACCTCGTCGACCGCCTCGTCCAGCGTCCGTACGTTCTCCAACAGCATCAGCGACCAGGCCCCGAAGGTCTCCCTGGGCGCCCGCAGCCACCGAACGATCCGGATCTGAGGCAGTGGGCGCGGTACCAGACCCTGCTCGCGCAGCGCCGCCCGGCGGGTCTGCTTGAGCGCCCGGTCGAAGAGCACCGCCGCCGAGAGCGACATCCCGGCGAAGAAGTGCGGGGCGCCCGCATGCCCCAACCCCCTTGGTGCGTGAACCCAGTTGAACCAGGCGGCGGCCCCGGCGAACGTCCACACCAGCAGCCGCGAGCCGAGCGCCGCGTCACCGTGGCTCGCCTCCCGCACCGCGAGTACGGAACAGAACATCGCCGCTCCGTCCAGCCCGAACGGCACCAGGTACTCCCAGCCGCCGGACAGGCTCAGATTCTGCTGCCCGAAGCCGACCAGCCCGTGGAAGGAGAGCGCGGCGGCGACGGCGGCGCAGCAGAACAGCAGGACGTAGGAAGCGCTCCCGTAGAAGGCCTCCTTCCTCCGGCGCCGCTCCTCGCTGCGTTCCCACGATTCCTCGCTGCTGCCGGCGGCGGCCTTCTGGCCCGCGCGCTTGCCGCGTGCGATCACTGCGACCGCCGCCAGAACACCCGCGATCATCACGACGCCAGGAAGCAGCCAGTCCAGCGATATGTCGGTCATTCTCATGCGGAGTCCCTTTGCGTCAGCGCAGCGGCGACCGCATCCATGCAGACGGATCACGGACCGCGGATCGCGCTCAGTGCGTTTCGGCGACATATTGGCTCACGTCGCGAGGTGCACAAGGGGTTTCCGGGCAAGAGGACCCCATGGGGAGTCCGCACCATGCGGATAGGTGGCAATAACTCGAACCACCGCTCTATCGGGTCGAGTTGGGTTCGAATAGCGCCACCCGCACGGGTGGCGTGGCGATCAGGCGGAGGTTACGGCCTCTGCGCTCAGCTTCTTCACCCGGTCCGCGTCGCAGGTACGGGGGCAGGTGGTGCAGGTGTCCTCGGGGCGCAGCGTGTAGAAGAGGCAGCAGGTGGCGCGGTCCCGGGTGGGCAGTGATTCGCCGTTCGGGCCCGTCAGCTCGCGGAAGCCCGCGGCGGCGCGGTAGGGGCCCGTCGCGCCGGGCAGCAGCAGTTCGAGCTCGGCCATCGCGCGCTGCTCGTCGCCCAGCAGATGGGCGAGGTACCAGAGGCCCTCGACGATCTCGTCCGTCGCCATGCCCCACAGTGCGTGCTTGCGGCGCCGCATGCGCGGCCCGAAGCCTTCGAGCACCGGCTCCAGCTGCTCCGCGAGGGCGGCCCGCGCCTCGCCGCGCAGCGCCTCCTCGTCCGGCACGACACGGGCGCCGGGCAGTGCCGCCGCGGGGTCGCCCGGCAGGCACGCGAAGCTGTCCACCCGTACGGTCATCCGGCCGAGCACCCGCTGGAAGGCGATGTCCTCGACCTTGATCAGGGGCACCCTGCGGTGCAGGAACCAGGGGATCGTCACCAGCAGGCAGGCGGGCCACGCGTACCGGTGCAGGCCGAAGCTGGCGATCACGTCGGGGCGGGCCTGCTGTCCGTAGTCACGTAGCACCTGTGCGTTGTCCCAGGCCAGGAACGCGTCGAGGGCGGGTCCCGCCGCGGCCAGCTCGTCCGCGCCGACCCAGCCGCCGCCGCGCGGCGCCCGCTCGGCCGGATCCGTCAGCTCTCGTACGACCAGCGAGGGGAAGACCTCGGTGAGGCGCGCATACGAATCCGCGACGGCGGAGGAGGCGGCGGGGCGCGCGGCGGGGGACGGCCGGAGGGCGGGGACGGTCATGCGGGGGACCACCGAATCGCATCGCGGGGGTGTGCAGCACGGACGGGCAACGCACGTGCACACGCGGGCTGTGCAGGTAAGCCTTACCTTACCCGATCACCGATGTGTTTGAACTGTCGGATGAGCCACCTAGGCTGCACACGGACATACGTACGCACAACGGAGGGTGGACCAGGTGGAGCAGCCCAGGGGGCGCCGGCCCGCCGCACCCCGGCTGGTCCGGCACTCCGTGCGCGGGCAGGTGCTCGACGCGCTGCGCGCCGCGCTGATCAGCGGTGAACTGGCCCCCGGCGAGGTCTACTCGGGCCCGGGGCTCGGCGCCCGCCTCGGGGTGTCGGCGACCCCGGTCCGCGAGGCGATGCAGCAACTGGCCCTGGAAGGAGCCGTGGAGGTCGTCCCGAACCGGGGCTTCCGGGTCACCGAACGCGGTGCGTCGGACCTCTCCGACCTGGCGGAGGTGCGCGCCCTGATCGAGGTGCCGATCATGCTCAGGCTCGCCCGTACGGTCGAACCCGGGTGCTGGTCCGCGCTGCGGCCCCTGGCCGAGGCGGCCACGGCGGCAGCGGCCAGGGGGGACAGGGCCGCGTACGCCGAGGCGGACTGCGCCTTCCACAGTGCCGTGCTCGCCCTGGCGGGCAACGCCCAGCTGGTGGACGTCGCCGCCGGGCTGCACCGGAGGGCGCAGTGGCCGACGGCGGGTGCGCGGGTGCCGCGCCAGGCCGATCTGGTGGCGGACGCAGCCGAGCACATGGCCCTGCTGGAGGCCCTGATAGCCCAGGACCTCCCGGTCGTGCAATCACTCGTACGAGAACACTTTGCCGGGGCGCCCCTCTAGGGCGCGGGGCTGTGCTGGATCCGCGGCTCGCCGCGTGGGCGCGACCAGCCCTCCACCGGCCCGCAGCTTCCGACGGTCAGACTGCCGCCGCCGGCGGCGGCGAAAGCTGGGCGGCCAGCCAGGTCGGGACACCGTCCAGCAGGTGGAAGAGCCGCGCCGCCTCCGCCCGCAGCCGACTCGCCTCCGGCTCCGGCTCCGCATCCGCCAGCGCTGCCAGCGCCGGCGCCGTGCCGACCAGGTAGCCCAGCTCCTCCCTTATCCGCAGCGACTCCGCGAAACCGTGCCGCGCCTCCGCCAACTCCCCCTCGCGCAGGGCGAGTCCGGCGAGGTGGCGCCAGGTGAAGGAGAGCAGCAGGGCCTTGTGGTGGGTGGTCGCCCCCGCGTGCGCCCTGCGGTACGCGGCCCGCGCCGACTGCGGGGAGTCCGAGAGGTGTTCGGCGACCAGGCCCCTGCGGAAGTCCAGGAGTGGGCGGTTGGGCGAGTTGGGGTGCAGCAGGGCCGCCGCCCTGCCGAGCGCGGAACGGGCCTCGTCGGCCCGGTCCTGGACGCCCAACACCGTTGAGGCGTAAGCGAGATGGCCGCGTTCGCAGGCGGCGCTGCCGCGCTCGTCGTCGTCCTTGGCGAGGGCTTCCGCACCGCGCAGGGCCTCCTCGGCCGCGGGCCAGCCGTGCTCCGTGAACAGACAGCGCTCCACGAGGAGCGAGGCCCGCTGGAGGGCGGCGGCGGCGCCGGGGCGCGATTCCAGCAGGGCTGCCGCGTCGGCCCAGCAGCCACGGGAGCGCAGCCGCCACACCGCCGTCTGGAGTGGCCCCCCGCCTCCCTCGAACCCCTCGAAGAACCTCTGTGCTCCGGCTCCTCCTGTGTCAGAAGTGGAACCCGACATGGCGGTGTCCGCCACATTGCCCTCCCCGAGCGCGCCATTGAGCTGTGAAGTCCGACCGGTCGACGTGCGGTCGTGCGCGCATCACAGCATGAAATGACGCATGGGGCCAAGGGGCCGGGTGAATGTTTTCACAAAGGGTGGTCCCCGCCCGGCAGTGGGGACCCGGTGAATTCGCGGTGACTTTTCGTCAGCTCATGCGCAGGGCCAGGAAGAAGTCCAGTTTGTCTTCCAGCCGGGAGAGGTCACGGCCCGTCAACTGCTCGATGCGGCCCACCCGGTAGCGCAGCGTGTTGACGTGAAGGTGGAGCCGGGTCGCGCAGCGCGTCCAGGAACCGTCGCTGTCGAGGAACGCCTCCAGGGTCGGAACGAGCTCCGCGCGGTGGCGCCGGTCGTAGTCGCGCAGCGGGTCGAGCAGCCGGGCGGTGAAGGCGCGGCGCACGTCGTCCGGGACGAAGGGGAGCAGAAGGACGTGCGAGGCGAGCTCGTGGTGTCCGGCGGCGGCGACCCTGCCGGGGCGTGCGGCGGCGACCCGGCGGGCGTGCCTGGCCTCCTCCAGCGCCCCGCGCAGACCCTCGGCCGAGTGCACCGGTGCGCTGACGCCCAGCGTCAGCCGGCCGTCGTCGGCGAGACCGCCCGAGAGCGGCGCCTGGACGGCGGCCAGGAGGGTCTCCGCGTGCAGCCCCGGGCTCTCGGCCCCCTCCGGCTGGCCGGCGGTGACGGCAGGGAGCGGGACGAGCGCGATGGCCTCCTCGCCGCTGTGGGCCACGGCGATGCGGTCGGCGGGCTCGGCCGCCGTCGAATCCGCCGGGACGGCGGGGTCGACCAGGATCTCTTCGAGGAGCGCCTGCGCCGCGGGGCCGCTGTCCACGGCGCCGCCCTCCCACTCGACGCGGGCCACCACCACCTGCCAGTGCGGGGCCGTACCGAGCCCCGGCAGCAGCACGGGGGCCGCGACGCGCAGCCTGGCGGCGATCTCCGAGGGGGCCGCCCCCGTCTGGACCAGCTCCAGGACCTCCTGCGCGAGCCTGCGCCGTACCGTACGGGCCGTGTCGCGGCGGTCGCGCTCCACGGCGATCAGCTGGGTGACGCCCTGGAGCAGGTCGAGCCGGGCGGCCGGCCAGTCGCCCGCGTCGGCCTCGACGGCCAGCAGCCAGTCGGACAGGACGGTCTCCCGGACGTCCCGGGAGGCGGCGGTCCCGGCGATCCGGTCGGCCCCCCTGCCCGCCGTACGGATGGGGAAGAGCGAGTACGCGGTGGAGCCCAGCGTCACCCGGTGCGGGCTGCGCCGTCCGGTGCGGCTGGCGGCCAGGTGCTCGGCGGCGAGCGCGGGGCCGACCCCGGCCGGCAGCGGGGTGTCGGATCCCGCGATCTGGCGGCCGACGGGGGAGAGCACCCAGGCGTGCAGGTCCAGGTCGGAGGTGAGCAGGTCGAGGACGACCTCCGGGCCGCCGCCGGTCGGGCCCGACGTCATCAGACGGCGGTGCCGGTCGACGACCGTCGCCAGGTCCCCGGCGCGCTCGCCCGACACCTGGCGCACGACGTGCTCGGTGATCGTCGCGAAGGCGACCGACTCGGCGACCGAGAAGAGCGGCAGCCGGTGCCGGACGCACGCCTCGATCAGGTCCTGCGGGACGCTGCCCAGCTCCGCCTCGCCCGCCGCGAGGCCGACGACGCCGGCCGAGGCGAGCAGCCGTACGAACGGCTCGGAGTCCTCGGGGGAGTGCCGCCAGGCCAGACCGGTCAGGACCAGCTCGCCGCCCGAGAGGTAGCGGCTGGGGTCGCGGAGGTCGGTGGTCATGACGCCGCGCACGGTGCGGTCGAGCTCGTCCTCGCCGCCCAGTAGGCGCAGGCCGAGCGCATCGGTGTCCAGGAGGGCGCGCAGCCGCATCGTCGTGTCGCCGCCATTTCTTTGTCGGTATCCGTGCGGAGAGTGTGCAGGGAGTGGCTGATAGTGAGTGGGTCGATGACTGTGTCATCCGGGACGCATGTGAAGAGCGGAGAGGGCGTTGACGCCCGTCTTTCGTTCGAATCTACAAGACGTGATGGGCGACCAGCCAACTCCTTCATGGTTTCGGTGACTGCACCGGACCTCCCCTGGCTTGTGTACTTGGGCCACCCCCGCATGAACAGGACATGAACCAGCTGTCCGAAAACTTGCGGAAGGCAACGACTCCAGGGTCACCCCACACACGAAGAGAGAGCCACTCATGGACTTCCTTCGCCCCGCCGGCTGGGAGGAGGCGCTCGCCGCAAAGGCCGAGCACCCCACCGCCGTTCCCCTTGCGGGTGGCACCGATGTCATGGTCGAGATCAACTTCGACCGCCGTCGTCCCGATCACCTTCTGGACCTCGGCCGCATCGGCGAACTGCGGGAGTGGGAGGTGCGTCAGGACCACGTGGTCCTCGGCGCCTCCGTTCCGTACACCCGGATCATGGATCACCTGCGCGCCGAGCTCCCAGGGCTCGCGCTCGCGTCCCACACCGTGGGATCGCCGCAGATCCGCAACCGCGGAACCGTCGGCGGCAACCTCGGCGCCGCTTCCCCCGCCGGCGACTCGCACCCGGCCCTGCTGTCCGCGGGCGCCGAGGTCGAGGCGGTGTCGGTGCGCGGCACGCGGCTGATCCCCGTCGAGGAGTTCTACACGGGCGTGAAGCGCAACGCGCTGGCGCCCGACGAGCTGATCAGGGCCGTGCACATCAAGAAGGCGGAGGGACCGCAGCAGTTCTCCAAGGTCGGCACCCGCAACGCGATGGTCATCGCCGTGTGTGCCTTCGGCATCGCCCTGCACCCGCGGACCCGGACGGTGCGGACCGGAATCGGCTCCGCCGCCCCCACCCCCGTACGGGCGAGGGCCGCCGAGGACTTCCTCGGCGCCGCTCTCGAAGAGGGCGGGTTCTGGGACAACGGCAAGATCATCACGCCGTCCGTCGCCAAGCGGTTCGCGGAGCTGGTCTCCGCCGCCTGCAGCCCGATCGACGACGTGCGGGGCACCGCGGACCACCGTCGGCACGCGGTCGCCGTCATGGCCCGCCGCACGCTCGGCTGGACCTGGGAGCAGTACCGCGGCAAGTCCGCCTTCACCCTGGAAGGAGCTGCCTGATCATGCGCGTCAACTTCACGGTCAACGGCCGGCCGCAGGAGGCCGACAACGTCTGGGAGGGCGAGAGCCTTCTGTACGTCCTTCGTGAGCGGATGGGGCTGCCCGGCTCGAAGAACGCCTGCGAGCAGGGCGAATGCGGTTCGTGCACGGTACGCCTCGACGGCGTGGCGGTCTGTGCCTGCCTGGTCGCGGCCGGACAGGCGGAGGGCCGCGAGGTCGTCACCGTCGAGGGCCTCGCCGACTACTCCAGGCACCGCGAGGACGCCCACCCGGGCGCAGCGTGCCGGTCGGGTTCCTGCGGTACGTCCCCGGACCCGGCCGGGGTCCGGCAGGCGCGCGTGCCCGGCGCGGAGAGCGGCGAGCCGGGCGCAGGCCCTCCCGGCGCGGAGCTCTCGCCGATCCAGCAGGCCTTCATCGACGCCGGCGCCGTGCAGTGCGGCTTCTGCACCCCGGGTCTCCTCGTCACGGCCGACGAAATGCTGGAGCGCAACCCCGCCCCGTCCGACGGGGACATCAGGGAAGCGCTCTCCGGCAACCTCTGCCGCTGCACCGGCTACGAGAAGATCCTCGACGCGGTGCGCCTCGCGGCCACCCGCCAAGCGCGTCAGGAGCCCCTCACCGTGACCTGAGCCATCCTCAGGTCCCCTCGACACCCCCGGGTGGCGCCGCCTCCAGGAACGTCACGCTTCCGTCCGCCCGCCACCCGGGGCCCCCAACGTCCGCCTCGCTAGCGGCAGTTCCACCGCACATCCCGCACCATGCTCACCCTCGGACCGTCCTCCGGGTCGTGCAGCCCTCGAACCGTCCCCGAATTCCCTTGCCGCACGCGGCACTTGGGATGCCCCTTTGAACCTTGGGAGACAAGGCACCATGACCCAGCAGTCCACTGAGCCGAAGACCACGGCGGAGGACGCCGGCGCAGGCACGCGCCAGCCCGCCGGCCGCTCCTGGCTCGACCGCTACTTCCACATAACGAAGCGGCAGTCCACCGTCGCCCGGGAGGTGCGCGGCGGCATCACCACCTTCATGGCGATGGCGTACATCCTCCTGCTCAACCCGCTGATCCTCGGCGGCAAGGACGTCGAAGGCGGCGTCCTCAGCCAGCCCGCCCTGATCACCGCGACCGCCCTCGCGGCGGCCGTCACCACCCTGCTGATGGGCTTCGTCGGCAAGGTCCCGCTGGCCCTGGCGGCCGGTCTCAGCGTCTCGGGCGTACTCGCCTCGCAGGTCGCACCCCAGATGACCTGGGGCCAGGCCATGGCGATGTGCGTCGCGTACGGCGTCGTGATCATGCTGCTGGTCGTCACGGGCCTGCGTGAGATGATCATGAACGCCATCCCGCTGGCGCTCAAGCACGGCATCACCATGGGCATCGGCCTCTTCATCGCCCTGATCGGTCTGGTGAAGGCCGGATTCGTCCACCCCGGCAAGGCGACGCCCCTCTCGCTCGGCCCGGCCGGTGAACTCGCGGGCTGGCCCGTGCTGCTCTTCGCGGTCACCCTGCTGCTGATCTTCATGCTCCAGGCCCGCAACGTCCCCGGCGCGATCCTCATCGGCATCGTCTCGGGCACGGTCCTCGCGGTCGTCCTCAACGCGATCATCGACATCGACCCCAAGAGCTGGACCGGCGGCGCTCCCGAACTCAAGGGCAGCGCGGTCTCGATGCCGGACTTCTCGCTCTTCGGCCAGGTGGAGTTCGGCGGCTGGGGCGACGTCGGCGCACTCACCGTCGGCATGATCGTCTTCACCCTGGTGCTGGCCGGCTTCTTCGACGCGATGGCCACCATCATCGGCGTCGGCACCGAGGCCAAGCTCGCCGACGACAAGGGCCGCATGCCGGGCCTGTCCAAGGCGCTGTTCATCGACGGCGCGGGCGGTGCCATCGGCGGTGTCGCGGGCGGCTCGGGCCAGACCGTCTTCGTGGAGTCCGCGACGGGAGTCGGCGAAGGTGCCCGTACGGGCCTGTCGGCCGTCGTCACCGGCCTCTTCTTCGCGGCCTGCCTCTTCTTCACCCCGCTCACCGCGATCGTCCCGGCGGAGGTCGCCTCCGCAGCCCTGGTCGTGATCGGCGCGATGATGATGCAGAACGCGCGGCACGTGGACTGGTCCGACCGGGCCACCGCCATCCCGGTCTTCCTGACCGTCGTCCTGATGCCGTTCACGTACACCATCACCACCGGTGTCGCCGCGGGCGTCATCGCCTGGACCGTCATCAAGGTGGCCCAGGGCAAGGCCCGCGAGCTGGGTGCTTTCATGTGGGCGCTGACGGCGATCTTCGTTGTCTACTTTGCCCTGCACCCGATCGAGAGCTGGCTCGGCGTCGGGTAGGAGCGACCGGGCACCGGGACCTCCGCGCATCCGCCGCCCGACTCCCGAGGAGACCGCCTTGCTGGACATCGCCGAAGAGCTGCACCGGTGGGCCCGGCAGGGTCGGGAGTTCGCGGTGGCCACGGTCGTGGCCACGCACGGAAGCTCGCCCCGGCAGCCCGGTGCCGCCCTCGCCGTCGACAGAGACGGCACGGCCGTCGGGTCGGTCTCCGGCGGATGCGTGGAGGGGGCGGTCTACGAACTGTGCCGACAGGCCCTGACCGACGGCGAGAGCGTGGTCGAGCGCTTCGGCTACAGCGACGAGGACGCGTTCGCCACCGGTCTGACCTGCGGCGGCGTCATCGACATACTCATCACGCCGGTACGGGGCGACTCGCCCGCCCGCGAGGTCCTCTCGTCCGCGCTCGCCGCCGCCGCGCAGGGGACGGCGGCGGCCCTCGCCCGGATCACCGAAGGACCGCCGGAACGCGTCGGGCGCGCCCTGCTCGTCCACCCCGACGGTACGTACGAGGGAGGACTCGGCGGACCCCACGAACTGGACCGCACGGCGGCGGCGGAGGCGGGCGCGATGCTGGACGCGGGGCGTACGGGGGATCTGGTGATCGGGGCGGACGGCTCGCGGTGCGGGCAGTCGCTGACGCTGTTGGTGGAGTCGAGCGTGCCCGCCCCGCGCATGATCGTCTTCGGGGCGATCGACTTCGCGTCGGCACTGGTGCGGGTGGGGAAGTTCCTGGGCTACCACGTGACGGTCTGCGACGCGCGGCCCGTCTTCGCGACGCGGGCACGCTTTCCGGGGGCGGACGAGGTGGTGGTGGACTGGCCCCACCGGTACCTGGACTCCGTCTCGGCGGACCTGGACGGGCGGACGGTGCTGTGCGTCCTCACCCACGACGCGAAGTTCGACGTACCGCTGCTGGAGCGGGCCCTGAAGCTGCCGGTGGCGTACGTGGGCGCGATGGGGTCGCGCGCGACCCACCTGGACCGGAACGAACGACTTCGCGAAGTCGGCGTCAGCGAGGGCGAGTTGGCGCGGCTGCGGTCACCGATCGGGCTCGATCTGGGGGCGCGGACGCCGGAGGAGACGGCGCTGTCGATCGGGGCGGAGATTGTGGCGGCGGGGCGGGGCGGGACGGGGGTTTCGCTCACCGGGGCGCATACGCCGATTCATCATGACGGGGGGCGCGCTACCCCTGCGGGTGCGGGTGCGGGTGCGGGTGCGGGTGCGGATGCTGATGTGTTCGCGCCTGCGGCGGGCCTGGTCCCTCCTGCCTGAACCGCCGGTCGCGGGGCCGGGGGTTTCACGGCTTGCGCCGGTGGGGGCCGGGGTTCCGGGCTGCGCCCGGTGCACGGCTGCGCCATGCGTCCTCAAACGCCGGACGGGCTGGGTGTGCCGGACGGGCTGGGTGTGTCGGACGGGCTGGGTGTGCCGGGTCGGCTGGGTGTCTCACCCGTCCGCCCTGTCCGGCTCGCCCGTGGTGCGTCTCTGACGCACCGTTAATTTCGCGGCCCGGGTGCACCAGAAGCTTCCTCACTCTTGACGCGCACATTGCCCTGGGCAACTCTCGTGCGGGAACCGCTCCCGCACGTCCTTGCGACCCAGGAGTGCCTCATGCGACCCGAACCACCCACACCGCCCACGCGTCCCGTGCCGACGTTCGGTCCCCCGGCGCACGCCCGCCCCCGGCGCCCCTTTCGCCGCCGTACCCTCGTTCTCGCCGCGCTGCCCCCGCTCGCCGCCGGTCTCGTCTGGGCCATGACGTCCGTACCCGCCTCCGGTGCGCCGGAGCCCGCCGCCGGGCCGCCCGCGCCGGCCCTCACCGGCAGCCCCCGCCTGTACACGCCGCTCGCCAACCCCGATGCGTACAAACAGGCCCTCAAGCTCGCCGGCAGCGGTCGCACCCTCAAGGAGGCTGCGGCCGTCATCCGTATGGTGCGGACGCCGCACGCCGTCTGGTACGGGGACCAGACGCCCGACGCGGTCGAGAAGGACGCGCGCGCCATCGCCCGGGACGCCGACATCGACGGCTCGATCCCCGTCTTCGCGCTCTACAACATCCCCGGCCGCGACTGCTCCAACTACTCCGGCGGCGGCGCGAGCACCACCGCCGAGTACAAGGAGTGGATCGACGCCGTCGCCCGCGGCATCGGCAAGCGGGACGCGATCGTCGTGCTGGAACCCGACGCGCTCGCGCTCCTGCCCTCCGACTGCGGGCAGGACGACGCGCAGGGCACGAAGACCGCCGCCCGGTACGAAGAGGTCAACCACGCCGTCGGCGCCCTTGCCGCACTCCGCCACACCCGCGTCTACCTCGACACCGGCCACGCCGCCTGGCACGACGTCGCCAGTATCGTCCCGCGCCTCGTCAAGGGCGGCATCAAGACCGCGACCGGCTTCTACACCAACGCCTCCAACTACCAGACCGACGCGGCCAACTCCTGGTACGGGAAGCTGATTTCGAGCTGTCTCGCCTATGTCGAGGCCGGCGGCAAGGCCGAGGCCTGTCCCTCCCAGAAGGGCCCGCGCGCCGAGGCCCAGGCATGGCTCGACAAGAACGTGACGACGCCGCCCTCGAAGATGAAGCACTTCGTCACCGACACGAGCCGCAACGGGAAGGGCGCCTGGACGCCGCCCGCCGGGAAGTACACCGAGCCGCAGGACTGGTGCAACCCGCCGGGGCGCGGGCTCGGCGTCCGGCCCACCACCCGCACCGGCGACCCGCTGCACGACGCCAAGCTGTGGATCAAGACGCCTGGCGAGTCCGACGGGCTGTGCCTGCGCGGTACGCCGGGACCGAAGGACCCGGAGCGGGACACCGTCGACCCCAAGGCGGGCGACTGGTTCCCCGACCAGGCCCTGGAGCTCGTACGACTGGCGAATCCGCCGATCCTGCCGGGAGGGGCGGGAGGGGGCTCAGGGGTGGCCGAGGGCGAGCCCGACCCGGCCGGGATCGCCGAGGGCGAGCCCGATCCCGGGCGGTGACGCGCCCGTCCGCGGCGGGAGGCCCGGCGTTCAGCGCACCTCGATGCCGATCAGACACGTGTCGTCGTCGGTGTCGGAGCGGCTGTGGGTCAGCAGCCGGTCCAGGTGCTTCTCCAGCTCGGGCGGCGCCGTGCCCGCCAGCGCCAGGAGCTGTTCCAGGGAGTCCTGCACGGTGCGGTCGCGCCGTTCGATCAGCCCGTCCGTGTACATGAGCAGCCGGTCGCCCGGCTCAAGCGCCAACTCGTTCTCGGTGTACGGGGCTTCGCCGACCGCACCGAGCAGGATCCCCGGCGGCATCGGCAGGGCCGCCGCGGCCCCGTCCCGGACGAGCACCGGCGGCGGATGACCCGCACGGGCCCAGCGCAGCAGTCGGGTCCGGGGGTCGTAGACACCGCAGATCGCGGTGGCGGTGACCTGCTCGGTGAGATGGTGGGCCACCGAGTTCAGCCAGCCCAGGAGCTGGGCGGGGCCCGCGCCGGTCGTGGCCAGGCCGCGCAGCGCGTTGCGCAGGACGACCATGCCGGTCGCGGCGTGGATGCCGTGCCCCGCGACGTCGCCGACCGCGAGGAGGACCTTGCCGTCGGGCAGCGCCACCGCGTCGTACCAGTCGCCGCCGACCAGATGCTCCTCCTCGGCCGGCCGGTAGCGCACCGCCACCAGCAGCCCGGGGGTGTCCACCGCGGCCCGGGTGGGCGGCATGATCGCCTGCTGGAGCTGGAGGGCGAGCCTGTTGCGGGCCGCCGACTGCTCCTCGGAGTCCGCGAGCCGGTCGCGGGTCGCGGCGAGCGCCACCTCCGTCCAGTGCTGGGACGACACGTCCTGGTAGGCGCCGCGTACGGACAGGATGTTCCCCGCCGGGTCGGTGACCGGCTCCGCGACTATCCGGATGTGCCGCATCACCCCGTCCGCGCGCCGCAGCCTGAAGGCCGTGGACGCCGAGTGGCGGTGGTGCAGCAGGGTGCGCAGGAAGCGGCCGATGGCCACCGAGTCGTCGTCGTGCGCGTGGCGGTGGAGACGGTCCAGCGGTACGGGGGACGAGCTGGGCGGCAGCCCGAACAGGGTGAACAGCTGGTTGTTCCACAGGACGTCGCCGGTGACGGTGTTCTCCTCGAACCCGCCGATCCGGCCCAGACGTTGGGCGTGCTGGAGCAGTGAGGCGAGCCGGGAGGCCTCGTCCTCCAGCCGCCAGCTCAGCAGCACGCTGTCGCCGTACCGGCCCGCCCCGACCGACGCCACCGACACCAACGGCACTTCGTCGACCTGTGAGTTGAGCGTCATCCGGCCGGCCCGAAACGGCTCACCGGTCGCATGCACCCTCAACAGGTGTTCGTACAGCCCTCCCTGATGGGCACTCAGCGGGTAGGCCTCCAGCCAGCGCATCCCCGTCAGCACGGCCCGGGAGCGGCCCGCGAGGTCGGCGAAGCGCTCGTTGGCGTACGCGATGTGGAAGTCCACGACGCCGTCGCGGTCGTCGAGCAGCGGCAGCAGCACCAGCGCCGGATCGAGCAGCCCGTCCGCGAGGTCGGCCAGCGGGCCCGCCTTCTCGTCGGCCGGGACCCCGGCCGACGCGGCGGACACGTCGGTGCCCGGCAGGGTGTGCGCACACAGGTCGGCGAGCGCGTCGAGCTGCCGGGTCGAGGCGGGCGTGAGCGGCGGCTGCGGCTGCGGCCAGCACACCTCCAGGACGCCGAGGATGCGACCGCCCACCTCGGCGGGCAGGATGCTGCGCGCACCGTCGGTGCCGTGCCGCAGACCGATGCCGGGGGTGCCGGCGGGCAGCGTCCCGTACCAGCGGGGGCGGCGCTCGGTCAGCACCTGCTGCGCCCAGGTCGCCACACCCGGCGGGACGTACCGCCAGCGTTCCGCCTCGCCGCGCGAGAAACCCGCGTGCCCGGCCAGTATCAGCGCACCGTCGCGCCCGGCCGCCCACAGCGCCAGCGCACTCGCGCCCAGCGGTGCGAGCGCCCGCTCGAAGAGCGACTGGGCGGCGGTCTGCGCGTCACCCGTCATCGACCCGGTCTCGGCGGTCCGCAGCCGCAGTACGGTGTTGGGCTTGGTGCCCGTGTCGTGCGCGGACGGCGAGCGGCGGCCGGGGGTGGGCAGCGCGTCGGCCATGAGGTCGCCCGCCGCGCCGTTGACGATGTCGGCGGCCAGTTCGAGCAGCGGCACCCGCGCCGACTCGGCGAGGCGCTCCAGCCGCAGCGCGGCCTCGGCGGGCCCGCCCTGCCCGCGCTCCACGAGGATGCCGGTGGCGATCCCGATCAGCGCGCGGGCGTCGGCGGACTCCTGGGAGAGGGTCAGATCCCGGCGCAACTGCTCGATGGTGGAGGCCAGCGCGTCCAGCGGCCGGGGCACGGTGGCCGTGGTGCGGGCCGGGGCAACAGGGGTGTCGTACTCCTGGGGTGCGGGTGCGGGTGCGGGTGCGGGTGCGGAAGTGGGTGCGGGTGCCGGACCCGGTGCCGGTTCTCCGTTCACCGGGCGAGCCACGTGCGCATGCGGTCCACGAGGTCGCCCGCGTCGACGGGTTTGGTGATGTAGTCGCTGGCACCGGCGGCCAGGCACTTGTCCCGGTCGCCCTCCATCGCCTTCGCCGTCACCGCGATGATCGGCAGGTCGGCGTGCGCGGGCATCGCGCGGATCGCGGCGGTCGCGGCGTACCCGTCCATCTCGGGCATCATCACGTCCATCAGGATCAGCTCCACCCCGCCGTGCAGGGCGAGCACTTCGAGTCCCTTGCGGCCGTTGTCGGCGTGCAGGACGCGCATGCCGTGCAGTTCGAGGATGCCCGTCAGCGCGTACACGTTGCGTGCGTCGTCGTCGACGACCAGCACCACCCGCCCGGTCAGGTCGAGCGACCCTTCCGGCGCGGGCTCCACCGCATGCTCCACGTCCACGGTGGGCGCGGCCGGACGCACCAACGGCAGTACGTCGGCGGGCCGTTCGGCCATCAGGTGCAGGGCGATCCGCTCCCGCAACTCGTCCAGGCTCGGCAGCAGTTCGAGGGGTTTCGACTTCGACCAGGCCAGGATCTGCCGCTCCTGCACCGCCTCCAGCGGCCGGGTGTGGTGGGCCAGCACCGGTACCTGGCGCAGCGCCGGATCGCCGTCCAGCGCCTCCAGGAGCCGCATCGCCGATCCGTCCGGCATGTCGAGGCCGATGACGACGCAGTGGCACGGGTCGGCGGCCAGCGCCGCGGCAGCCTCCTCGGGCCCGACCGCGGTCCGTACGTGCACGGGGCCCCGGGTGTCGGGCAGCGAACCGTCCGCCAGCTCCGCGACCGCGCTCTCCGCGACCAGCGAGAGCAGCCCGCGCGGCCGGTCCTCTATCACCAGCAGTCTGCGCTGCTGCGCGGGTACGGCGCCGGAGGGCAGGCCGAGCCCCGACGCGTCGGTGCCCCGGTGGGCGGCCGGATCCGCGTACGCGGCCGGGGACTCGAAGCGGGCCACCGGGATGTACAGCGTGAAGGTGCTGCCCTCGCCGGGAGTACTGGTCACCTGGATCGCACCGCCGAGCAGATGCGCCATCTCGCGGCTGATCGACAGGCCCAGGCCCGTACCGCCGTACTTGCGGCTGGTCGTGCCGTCGGCCTGCTGGAACGCCCCGAAGATCGCTTCGAGCTGCTGCTCGGCGATGCCGATGCCGGTGTCCATGACGCGGAAGGCGACCGCCGGGCCGTGCGGGCGTACGAGGGGCGGCAGGTCGGCGCCGATCGCCGGGTCGATGCGGAGCTCCACCGCGCCCGCCTCGGTGAACTTCACCGCGTTGGAGAGCAGGTTGCGCAGCACCTGGCGCAGTCGGGAGTCGTCCGTCACCAGCTCGGCGGGGGCGCCGGGAGCCACGCTGATCCGGAAGTCCAGACCCTTCTGCGCGGTCATCGGCCGGAAGGTCGCCTCCACGTAGTCGAGGAGCTTGCGCAGCCCCACCGGCTCCGGGTTGACGTCCATCTTTCCGGCCTCGACCTTCGACAGGTCGAGGATGTCGTTGATCAGCTGGAGCAGGTCGGAGCCCGCCGAGTGGATGACGCCCGCGTACTCGACCTGCTTGGGGGAGAGATTGCGGGTCGGGTTCTGGGCGAGCAACTGGGCGAGGATGAGGAGGGAGTTGAGGGGGGTGCGCAGCTCGTGGCTCATGTTGGCCAGGAACTCCGACTTGTACTTCGACGCGATGGAGAGCTGCTGCGCGCGGTCCTCCAGCTCCTGCCGCGCCTGCTCGATCTCCAGGTTCTTCGCCTCGATGTCCCGGTTCTGGGACGCCAGCAGGGCCGCCTTCTCCTCCAGTTCGGCGTTGGAGTGCTGCAACTCCTCCTGCTGAGACTGGAGTTCCTCGGACCGCGACTGCAACTCGGATGCCAGTCGCTGGGATTCGCCGAGCAGCTCGTCGGTGCGGGCGTTGGCGACGATCGTGTTGACGTTGACGCCGACCGTCTCCATCAGCTGTTCCAGGAAGTCCCGGTGCACCGGGGTGAAGCCGCCCACCGAGGCCAGCTCGATCACACCGAGGATCTGCCCCTCGACCGAGATCGGCAGCACCAGCAGACTGCGCGCGTCCGCCGAGCCGAGGCCCGAGGACACGGTGACGTACCCCGGCGGCAGGTCGTCGACGGCGATCGTACGGCGGCTGCGTGCCACCTGGCCCACCAGGGACTGGCCGAGCTCGAAGCGGACCGGGCGGTCCTGGGTGCCCATGAAGTGCCCGTACCAGCCGATGAGTTCCAGCTCGGCCTGGCTGCCGCTGTCGTGCGCGGTCTCGTGCGCGAGGTAGAAGGCGCCGTACTGCGCGCCGACCAGCGGCGTCAGCTCGTCCATGATCAGCTCGGCGACGACGGTCAGCTCGCGCTGACCCTGCATCAGGCCCGAGATGCGGGCCAGATTGGTCTTGAGCCAGTCCTGTTCCTGGTTGGCGCGGGTGGTCTCGCGCAGGGAGCCCACCATGGAGTTGATGTTGTCCTTGAGCTCGGCGACCTCGCCGGAGGCGTCCACGGTGATCGACAGCGTGAGGTCGCCCTCGGCGACCGCGCTGGTCACCTCGGCGATGGCGCGGACCTGCCGGGTGAGGTTCCCGGCCAGCTCGTTCACGTTCTCGGTGAGGCGCTTCCAGGTGCCGGAGACGCCCTCGACCTCGGCCTGCCCGCCGAGCCGTCCCTCGGAGCCGACCTCGCGGGCGACGCGGGTGACCTCGGCGGCGAACGACGACAGCTGGTCGACCATCGTGTTGATGGTGGTCTTGAGCTCCAGGATCTCGCCGCGCGCGTCGACGTCGATCTTGCGGGTCAGATCGCCCCTGGCGACGGCGGTGGTCACCTGGGCGATGTTGCGGACCTGCCCGGTGAGGTTGTTCGCCATCGAGTTGACGTTGTCGGTGAGGTCCTTCCAGGTGCCCGCCACGTGCGGCACGTGGGCCTGGCCGCCGAGGATCCCCTCGGTGCCGACCTCGCGGGCCACCCGGGTCACCTCGTCGGCGAACGCGGAGAGGGTGGTCACCATGGTGTTGATGACCCCGGCGAGCGCGGCGACCTCGCCCTTCGCCTCGACGTTGATCTTCTGCGAGAGGTCGCCCTTGGCGACGGCGGTCGCGACCTGGGCGATCGAGCGGACCTGCCCGGTCAGGTTCGACGCCATCACGTTGACGTTGTCGGTGAGGTCCTTCCAGGTGCCCGAGACGCCGCGCACGGTGGCCTGGCCGCCCAGATTGCCCTCGGTGCCGACCTCGCGGGCCACCCGGGTCACCTCGTCGGCGAAGGCGGAGAGCTGGTCGACCATCGTGTTGATGGTCTCCTTCAGCTCCAGGATCTCGCCACGGGCGTCCACCCGGATCTTCTGCGAGAGGTCGCCCTTGGCGACGGCGGTGGTGACCTGGGCGATGGAGCGCACCTGGGCGGTGAGGTTGTCGCCCATGACGTTGACGGACTCGGTGAGGTCCTTCCACGTACCGGAGACGCCCTGTACGTCGGCCTGGCCGCCGAGCCGGCCCTCGGTGCCGACCTCGCGGGCGACCCGGGTCACCTCGTCGGCGAACGACGACAGCTGGTCGACCATCGTGTTGATCGTGTTCTTCAGCTCGTGGATCTCGCCCTGCGCGTCCACGTCGATCTTGCGGGTCAGATCGCCCTTGGCGACCGCCGTCGCCACCTGGGCGATGTCGCGCACCTGGGTGGTCAGGTTCCCCGCCATCGCGTTGACGGAGTCGGTGAGGTCCTTCCAGGTGCCGTCCACGCCCGGCACCTCGGCCTGGCCGCCGAGCCGTCCGTCGGTGCCGACCTCGCGGGCGACGCGGGTGACCTCGGAGGTGAAGAGCGACAGCTGGTCGACCATGCCGTTGAAGACGAGCGCGATCTCGCCGAGCAGCCCGTCGCGGTCGTCGGGCAGCCGGGTGCCGAAGTCCCCGTCCCGTACGGCGGTCAGACCGGCGAGGAGCTGACGCAGCTCGGGCTCGCCGACGGATCCGGCGGAGCCGGTGGGGACAGGGGACACGGGGGAGGAAGGCGCGGAGCCGGCGGGTGCGGGGACCGCGGCGGCCCTGCCGTTCGGCTTCGCGGTCCTGGCCGTCCTGGCCGCCGTACGGCGGGCGGGGCGGGCCTTCGGAGCCGGAGCGGTGTCTGCTGCGGGGGGTGTGGCCGTGGAAGCGGGGGGTGTGGCCGTGGAAACGGTCCCGCCCGTGGTCGTGCTTGCGACTGTGGCCGTGGTCGTGTCCGGCGCCGGCTTGCCCGCCGGCTCTCCGGCCGCCGCAGCGGCCTTCGTGCTGCCGCGGGCCGCCGCGCGCCCACCCGTTTCGGAACCCCTAGTTCCCATGGTGCCCAACCCCTTTGCGACTTGCTCGAAACCGGCCCGCGCAGGGGGCGGTACCAGTACGACCAGCTCACTTCCGAACGGGCGTTCCGTGGGTCATGGTGCCACAGTTGTCGTACGGCAATTTATTGGTGCTCGCCGCCCGTCCGCCGGGCTCCCGCTGGCGTCGGGCAAGGAAGGGGGCTGTTCCCAGCATTCATGCCTGTCCCTCAAAAGGGTATGCGTTCGAGTGCATGCCCGACACCGATGCGTGCGAGGAGGGTCGAGCTGTGACGGAGACCGAGAGAGGCGCGAACAGCGACGAGGCGGGCGCGGAGAACGACGGGGCGGGCGCGGAGAACTCCGGGGGGACGGGTGCGAACCCGTCCCGGGGCCGGGACGAGAGCCCCGACGAGCGGGCGGACCGCCAGTGGGCCGAGCTCGTCCAGGAGATCCGGGTGGCGCAGACCGGTGTGCAGATCCTCTTCGGCTTCCTGCTCACCGTCGTCTTCACCCCGCACTTCCAGGACCTCGGGCAGACCGACAAGAACATCTACATCGCCACCGTGGTCCTCGGATCCCTCGCCACCGGTGCCCTCATCGCGCCGGTCCCCTTCCACCGGATCGTCTCCGGCCGCCGCATCAAACCCCAGGCCGTGTCCTGGGCGTCCCGGCTGACCTTCCTCGGCCTGATCCTGCTGCTCGCCACGCTGTCGGCCGCCCTGCTCCTGGTGACGCGGGTGGCCACGCACAACGCCTTCGCGCCGTGGATCGTGGCCGGAGTGGTCGGCTGGTACCTGTTGTGCTGGTTCGTGCTGCCCTTCTGGGCCCGCTGGAAGCACACCACCGCGGACACCGACTGACCGGGAGTCGTTCGGAGGCCCAGCGATCGGCATGCCTACGGCGCCCGGTCAGGCCGGTCAGGCCGGTCGGTGTCTGCCCGGTCAGCCCGCAGTCGCTGCCGTCCAGGCGAGCACGGCGGCGAGGACGAGAATCACCGTGTTCCCGGCCAGCGCCGTGACCAGCCGGCCGCGGGCCCCGGTCAGAGCGCGGCCGAGCAGCGCTCCCCCCGAGGCGAGGGCGGTCTGCCAGCTCACGGAGGCGGCGAAGGCCGCCGCCACGAAGAGCAGGCCGGGCCCCAGCGCCCCGGTCTCCGCCTGGCGGCCGACGACCAGCACCCCGAAGTAGACGAACGTGACGGGATTCAGCAGGGTCAGCCCGGCCATCCCGACGAAGGTGCGGAGCGGGGCCCTGGCGTGGGCGGTGGGGGGCTGCTCGCCGTCCGTTCCTGCCGTGCGGTGCCTGCGTACCGCCGACACCGCACCCCGTACCGCGATGGCCACGAGCACGGCGGCGGCTGCCGCCTGCAGCGCCGGGGCGGCCGGAGTGACCAGCGGTGCCAGGGCGCTCCCGCCCAGCACGGCGGCCAGCGCGTACAGCCCGTCCGCCGACGCCACTCCCAGTGCGGCGGCCAGGCCCTGCCGGAAGGAGACGTGGGCGGACAGGGTCACGATCAGGACGGACATGGCGCCGACCGGCATGGCGATGCCGTATCCGGCGAGCAGCCCCGCGAGCAGTGCTTCGGTGGCCGAGCCGGTCATGAGCGAGGCATCGAATACGAGTGCCGACGCGGTGAGATGGCCTCGATGGCGG
The DNA here is from genome assembly GCF_053610825.1 of Streptomyces sp. NPDC054863. NCBI lineage: Bacteria > Bacillati > Actinomycetota > Actinomycetes > Kitasatosporales > Streptomycetaceae > Streptomyces > Streptomyces sp. NPDC054863. Next base: position 26,152 of record NZ_JBSGZD010000026.1, read on the forward strand.
CCTGCGCCGCGGCGCACTCGTCAAAGCTGACCTGGGTGAACTCCTCCAGCCACAGGGCGATCCGGCCCTGTACGTCCACGTCGAGCGGATCGCCGAGGTGACGGTCGCGGGCGCGGCGGGCCAGGCTGCTGAAGACCATGCTGCCCGGCATGGGGACGAGCATGTTGCCCTGTACGACGACCACCCGCTCGCCGAACATCTCGCTCACCCGCCGTACCGCCTCGACGCTGCGGGTGAGGCTGGCCGGTGTCTCGCCCTCCACGCCGAGGATCACCCCGACCTCGATCCTGAAGTCGTAGTGGTCGCGGAGCAGTTGGAGGCGCTCCCAGAGGGTGGGGACCGAATAGCCCTTCTCCAGGAATTCGAGGCCGTTGTCGCTGGTGCCGTCCACTCCCATGTAGAGGCTCCAGCAGTTCATCTCGCGCAGCGCGTCGAGCATGCGGGGCGTCATGTCGGCGACGCTGAGGTATCCCGAGTAGGTCATGGCGGAGTGGGCGGCGGGCCTGAGGTCGATGAGGTCCCGGAGCAGCCGGGGCGTAAGGCTGTCCCCCCAGTCCTTGATCGAGTTCAGCGGGGTGTCCAGGCGCTCCCGGCACAGCCGGTCGAGCACCCCGATCCGCTCCCACAGCTCGCCGGCGGGCCGGTAGGCGAGCTTGCGGGCCGGGATCGCACAGAACGAGCAGCTCTTGACGAGCGTGTTGTCGCGCCAGACGCGGTGCGGGCACCCCTCGTGGCTGAGTCCGCTGTAGGTGAGCGGCCGGTAGGGGTAGTCCGGGCGGGAGAGCTGGAGCGCGAAGTAGTCGAAGATTTCCGTGTACAGCTCGAACGGCAGCTGATCGAGGTACTCCTGCTGCCCGGGCCGCCCGGCGACCTTCCTGGAGCGGCGGATCCGTGGGACCGCCCGTGAACGGTCCAGGTGGACGAAGTTGGGGATCCGGTCCGCAGGCGTGTCGAGGAGCATGGCCTCGATGGTGTACTCGCCCGCGTCGGTGCAGGCCCCCACCACGGCTTCGGCGGCGAGTCCGATCCGGGCGGCGGCCCGCAGATACTGCTCAGGACCGAAGATCGCCCCTGCCCCGCCGAAGGCGATCCTGCGGCAGCCGTGCTGGGCCGCCAGCTCCACGAGCTCGAACGTGGCGTCCCGGGTGTGGTCGATGCAGTGGAAGCCGACCAGGTCGTAGTGCCGCTGCCGCAGCACCTGTCGGCACTCGTCCATGGTGCGGTGATTGCCGTCGCAGATCTCCAGCTCCAGCTCGGGGCCGAACCGCTTCTTGAGGTACGAGGCAAGGTAGAGGAGCCCTTCCTGCCAGAAGAAGTCGTTGATGTAGCCGTAGCCGTACTGCTGCGGCGGCACCATCAGCAGGACCGAGTGACGGGGCATCGCAGGGCTCCTCTCTGTCTCGTCGGCCCGGTCAGCGGACGATGGGCAGGAACGCGGGGAAAGGGGTCACGTCGTCGTTCCGGCTGCCGGCGGCCACCTCCACGGTGGGGAAGTGGGCGCGGTCGAAGACCTCGTGGAGGCTGGAGGTGCACTTTTCGGGGACGGCGACCCGCACCCCTGCCTCGTCGGCCGTGGACTTGGCGGCGATGAAACGGAAGCTCTCGCCGGGCGCGAGGCGGATCACCGCCCAGGACTCGGGCACCTTGGGGTCGCCGAACCTTCGCTGATAGACCGTCTCGGGATGCTGCGAGGGGTTGCTCACCTGGACGTGGAGCGCGCGGACGTCGCCGTGCCAGGAGAACGAGGCCACGTCGAGCCCCTCGGTGGGCAGGGTGGAGACGGCCGTGCGGGCCTCGGCTCCCGGCAGCAGGGTGAAGTGGGCGTCGGTGCCGCACTTCTGACAGTGGCCGTCGGGGGTGAGCCCGACGATCCGTGCGTTGAGGCCGTACCGGGTCACCTGGAGCAGACCGCAGTCGTGACACCGCGTGGTGGTCGAGTCGGTGTCGTACACGTTGCCGAGGTAGACGTGGTGCAGACCCATGTCCATGGCGACCCTGCGGGCGCGCTCCAGGCGGTCGACGGGGGTGCGGATGGTGTGGGTCATCTTGTAGTCCGGGTGGAACCGCACGAAGTGGGTGGGGACGTCGGGACCGAGCCGCTCGCCGACGAACTCGGCCATGCTCCGGGCGGTCTTCTCGTCGTCGCTGAGGTCGGTCACCATGAGGGTGGACACCTCGACGTGCTTGCCGGCCCGGAAGACCTGCTCGGTACCGGCGAGCACCGGCTCCAGCCAGCCCTTGGTGATCTTCCGGTAGTACTTCGGATCCATCGACTTGATGGAGATCGAGAAGATGTCGATCACCGGGATGAGTTCGTCTATCGCCGCCTCACTGATGAAGAACGCCGACTTGTAGAGGTTGACGATGCCTGCCTCGCGGGCGAGTCCTGCGGTCTCCACGACGAACTCGTGCCAGACCACCGGGTCGTTGTACGTCCAGGAGATGACCTTGATGTCGTGGCGCAGCGCGATGTCCACCACCTGCTCGGGCGTGTAGTGGTACACGTCCTTGTCCTCGACGTACCGGGCCTGCGAGGTCTTCCAGTTGTGGCAGTAGTCGCAGTTGAGCATGCAGCCGACATTGCCCATGGACAGGATCCTCGCGCCCGGCGCGTAGTGGAAGACGGCCTCGGTCTCGATGGTCTCCTCGGTCGCGTGCACCGAACGCCCGTAGTTGAGGCTCACCAGCCGGCCGTCCCGGTTCGCACGCACCATGCAGAATCCGTGCTGGCCGGGCCGGATGCGGCAGTTCCTGGGGCTCAGATGGCAGCGGACGACTCCGTCCTCCAGGCGCTCCTCAAGCCGTGCCGGGTAGGAGTTCTGCTGCCACGCGGGTGCGGTCATGTCCGGTTCTCCTCCGAAGGCGGGGTCTGGGAAGCGGGTCGGGGTGCGAGTGGGGACCGGGGCTCGGCCTGGGACTGGGGCCGGGGGAGTGCGGCGATGTACGGATGGTCGGTGTCGGCCGGAGCGAGACCGGCGGCGCCGCCCGGCGATCCCAGTCCGGAGGTGTCGAAGAATTCGGCGTTCACGGCGGTGAACACCCGCCACTCGGCGGGGACTTCCGCCTCGGGGAAGATCGCTTCGACCGGGCACACCGGGTCGCACGCCTGGCAGTCGATGCATTCGTCGGGGTGGATGTAGAGGCTGCGTCCTCCCTGGTAGATGCAGTCGACGGGGCACACGTCCAGGCATGCCTTGTCCATCACGTCGACACAGGGCTGGGCGATCACATACGTCATGAAGGCACCCTTCAGTTGTGCCTGGCTGCTCTTTCTTGGGGAATCCGGAGAATTACGTCGTCAGGGCGGGCGACGCGAGTCGGAGCCCGTGGGCAGGGACGCAGGAATGGCGTCTGCTGAATCGGGAAGGGGAATTCCCTCGATGAGCGTCGCTCGGGCTGCCGCTCGGAAAGAAGGTCACGAACGGCGAAGTCGCCGGACGCAACGGTAAATCCTCGACGGAACCTTCGGAGCCTCCCATGACCCTCCTGTTCCAGGAAGTCACCACCGCACCGACCGGCTGTGTGATCGATTATGCGGTCGGCAAATGAAACCATGGAGGAAAATATTGGGCGCCCTGACGGGTGTCAATAATTTCTCTGCAGGTTTCGGGCAGGCCCGACAGGCCTCCTACAGCCAGTCGCGCTTCTTGAAGACGACGTACAGACTCACGCACACCGCTGCCATCAGCAGGATCGCGAAGGGGTAGCCGAGCGTCCAGTGCAGTTCGGGCATGGTGTCGAAGTTCATGCCGTAGATCGTGCCCACCAGCGTGGGCGCGAAGAGAATGGCGGCCCACGCCGAGATCTTTTTGATCTCCTCATTCTGCTCGAACCCCGCGACCGCCAGTGCCCGCATTTCGGCGTTCTGCTGCTGGGTGACCAGGGTCGTGTTGACGGCGAGAATGTCGGTGAGCGCCTGCCGGAAGCCGTCCACACGCTCGCTGGTGTGGGTGACGTGGTCGGCGACGTCACGCAGATAGCGCTGGAGTTCCTCGTCCGTGCGATATTTGGTGAAACCCGCCATCAGACCGTTCAGCATGCCGATCAGCGGGCGGGTGGCGCGCTGGAACTCCACCACTTCGCGGGAGAGTTCGTAGATGCGCCGGGACACCTCGGGGTCGCCGCGGAAGACCTCGGTCTCGATCTCGTCGATGTCGGTCTGCACGCCGGAGACGACCGGCGCATACCCGTCGACCACCGCGTCCAGGATCGCGTACAGCACCGCCTCGGGGCCCAGGGCCAGGAGCTCCGGGGTCTCCTCCATCCGGCGTCGTACGGAGGACAGGTCGGGGGCTGCGCCGTGCCGCACCGTGATGACGAAGTCGTGGCCCAGGAAGACGTGCAGCTCGCCGAAGTCCACCTCTTCCGGGGCGTCGAGGTAGCGCGCCGCGCGCAGGACGACGAAGAGGGTCTCGCCGTAGCGCTCCAGCTTGGGCCGCTGGTGTGCTTCGAGCGCGTCCTCGATGGCCAGTGGGTGCAGGTCGAACTCGGCGGCCAGGGAGAGGAGTTCGGGCTCTGTCGGCCGGTGCAGGCCGATCCAGGCCATGCCGTCCGGGTGCTCGCGCAACTGGCGGAAGGTCTCGGCCAGGGAGTCGGGGGTGGCGACCCGGAGGCCGTCCCGGTAGAGCGCGGCGTTGACCACGCTGGCGTGGTCGTGCGGATCGGGCCGGCGGCGGGCGGGCTTCGGGGCGGCGGGGGCCGGGGTGGGGGTGAGGGCGGGCTGCCTGCGCCAGGTGCGCTTCTTCGCCGGCATGGGGTGTGGCCCGCCTCCTTCGTGCTTCCTCGATCGGCTGCGTGCTGCGTGCTGCGTGTCGGGTACTCCGTGCTGCCCGCTGCCCGCTGCCCGCTGTCTGCTTCCGGTGATCGGTGGCTGCGATCGGTGGCCGGTGGCCCGTGGCAGGCAGCCGGTGGATCACGAAGCAGGATATCCGGGCCATAACGCACCGGCGCGGTGAATCGGGCACCCGATCCCCCATCCGGACAGAACCTGTCCGCAAGTGCCGCTAACGTGCGCCGCATGACGACGATCGACACCACCCCCGGCCGGGGGCCGGTCCTCGGCTCCCGCGCCCTCGGCCGGGCCACCCTGGCCCGACAGCTCCTGCTGGCCCGTGCCGCGCTGCCCGCCGAGGAGGCCGTCCGCCACCTCGTCGGACTCCAGGCGCAGAACACCAGACCGCCGTACTACTCCCTCGCGGCCCGCCTCGAAGGCTTCGACCCCCGTGAGCTGTCCGGCCTGATGGCCTCCCGCGAGGTCGCCCGCATCGTCACCATGCGCTCCACCCTCCACACCCTCACCGCCGACGACTGCCTCGCCCTGCGCCCACTGGTCCAGCCGGTGATCGACCGAGAGCTGCGCGTCTTCCTCCAGCGGCTGCCGGGGGTGGACGCGGCCAGGGTCGCCGAGCTGGCGCGGCCGTTCACGGCGGAGCGTCCCCGCCCGCTGAAGGAACTGCGCGAGCTGCTGCTGAAGGAGTGGCCGGACGCCGACCCGCAGGCCCTGGTGACCGTCGCCCGCTGCACGCTGCCGCTCCTCCAGGCGACCCCGCGCGGGCTCTGGGGCGAGAGCGGCCAGGTCGCGCTGACCGGCTCCGGTGCCTGGTTCGACCGGCCCGAGCCCGAGCTGTCGCCCGAAGAGGCGGGGGAACTGCTGGACGCGACAGTGCTCCGCTATCTGGGCGCCTTCGGCCCCGCATCCGTCAAGGACATGCAGACCTGGTGCGGCTTGACCCGGCTGCGTACCGCCTTCGAACGGCTCCGTCCCCGGCTCCTGACCTTCCGCGACGAGCACGGCACCGAACTCTTCGACCTCCCCGACGCGCCGCGCCCCGACGCGGACACCCCGGCCCCGCCCCGCTTCCTCCCCGAGTACGACAACCTGCTGCTCTCGCACGCCGACCGCACCCGCGTCGTACCGCCCGAGTACAAGAAGCGCACCTGGTGCGGCAACTTCACCTACTGCACGTTCCTCGTCGACGGCCTCCTGGCCGGGATCTGGCGGCTGGAGGAGTCGGCGAAGGACGACGCGGCGACCCTCACCGTCGAGCCCTTCGCCGCCCTCACCCGCGCCCGGCGCGCCGAAGTGGCCGAGGAGGGGGCGAGGACGCTCGCCACCCTGACCTCGGCCACTTCACAGGACGTACGGTTCGGCGCGTTCTACGGTACGAAGGGGCAGTAGAGCCTGGACCCGCCTGCTCCGCGCCCTACAGCCCGACGTCCCTCCTCCGGTGGTCCTCGAAGGTCTCGCGCCGCACCAGCAGCCGCGCCCGCCCCTCGCGCACCGCCACCACCGGCGGCCGGCCGACGAGGTTGTAGCCCGACGCCATCGACAGGTGGTACGCCCCGGACGCGGGCACCGCGAGCACGTCCCCCGGCCTTACGTCCTCCGGCAGTTCGACGTCCTCGGCCAGGACGTCGCCCGCCTCGCAGTGCCGGCCGACCACCGTCGTCGTACGCATCGGGGCGGACGCCGGGCGGCCGACGAGCCGGACGGTGTAACGGGCGCCGTACAGTGCGGGGCGGGGGTTGTCGCTCATGCCGCCGTCGACGGCGACGAAGACCCGCCCGCCGGAGCGCTTCACGGCCAGCACCCGGTAGAGGGCGACACCCGCCGGGGCGAGCACGGACCGTCCGGGCTCGACGGTCAGCCGGGGTGCCGGGTAGTCGAACTCCGCGCAGGACGCCATGAGTTGACGCCTGATCAGCTGACCGTACGCAGCGGGCGCGGGCGCCGGGTCGCCCGGCCGGTACGCGACCGCGAAACCGCCGCCGAGGTCCAGTTCGGGAAGAGTGACGCCGTACCGCTCGCGCAGCCGTGCAAGGAAGGCGATCAGCCGGTGCACGGCCGCGCCGAACGGCTCGGGGGTGGTGATCTGTGAACCCAGGTGGCAGTGGATCCCGATGAGTTGAAGGCGCGGCTGGCCCAGTATCCGGGCCACCGCGTCCTCGGCGTCCCCCTCCGCGATCGACAGGCCGAACTTCTGGCCCTCCGCCCCGGTCCGTATCTTCTTGTGCGCCCCCGCCTCGATCCCGGGCAGTACGCGCACCATCACCTGCTGCGGCTCCGGTCCCGTGACCTGGGCGGCCAGCCGGGCGATTTCGCAGTCGGAGTCGATGACGATCCGCCCGACCCCGAACCGCAGGGCGGCCCGCAGATCGTCCGGCGACTTCGCGTTGCCGTGCAGCACGATCCGGTCGGCGTCGAAGCCGCGCGTGACAGCCAGCTCCAGCTCCCCGGCCGAGCACACGTCGAGCCCGAGCCCTTCCTCGCGCATCCAGTCCACGACGGCCCGGCACAGGAACGCCTTGGCCGCGTAAGCCACTTCGGCGTCCGGCAGCGCGCGCCGCCAGGCCCGCACGCGGTCCCGCACCTCCTGCTCGTCGAGTACGTAGGCGGGCGTGCCGAACCGGTCGGCGAGCTCGGCCAGGGACACGCCGCCGACGGTGAGGTCGCCGCCGGGGGCCGAAGTGGCGGAGGCCGGCCACACGGACGGCGCACCGAGCAGCTCCGCACCCGCGCGGTCGACCCTCGCCTCAGTCGACATAGCTGTGGATTCCCGTGACGGAGAACCAGGGCTCGGGCATCGGCTGCGTCGCCCGATGGGGCCCGGACCGCGGTGCGGGAGCGGTGAGTTGAGGATCGACGGTAAGCACCGTCACCCCGAGCGGCGCGGCCAGCGCCCGCAGCGCGGGTTCCCCGAGCCGCACCCAGGGCTGCTGCGCGCCCAGTACGTCACCGAGGCGCGCGGCGCTGCTGAAACCGACGGCCGTGCGGTGCCCGAGCGGGGTCCGCAGAAACCGGAGATACCGCCCACCGGCGGACCCGAGCCGCACCGGCACGTAGAGGGCGCCGCCCCCGGCCGATCCGGGTTCGTCGGGGTCCGCGTCGGCGGATGAGTGGAGGTCGTCCATGAGGTGCTCTCTCCTTGAAGAGGAGTTCGTACGGGGCGTGGGCGGTGTGCGCCCGCCACGTGGTGCTTCCGTACGAAGCTATGCCCGGCGGCGGCACAGGAAGAGGCGCCCTGACGCGGTGTTGATCGTGCGGCGCCGGAACTTGACGTGCCACTGACGGACGCGGGCGGAGCAGGCCCGTGAGTGGCTCTAGGGGAGCAGTCCCGCCCGTCGGGCTGCCACCACCGCCTCCAGACGGGTGTGGGCGCCCAGTTTCCGCATGGCTGTGCGGAGGTAGCCCTTCACCGTTTCCGGGCGCAGGCCCAGCCGCTCGCCCGCCGCCGCGTTCGTCGCGCCCGAGGCGACGCAGGCCAGGACGTCCGTCTCGCGCGGGGTCAGGGAGATCCGGTGGTCCCGTTCGGGCGGCTCGGCGGGCTGCCAGGAGGAGGCCAACTTCCCGCAGACCGCGAGGAGTTCACCCCGTAGGAGCGGGTCCATGACGCGGGGGGCCAGGGCGCGCAGTTCGGCGTGCGCCTCGCGGACCTCCTCCCAGGCGCCGGGGCCGATGCGCGGTTCCCGGGTCACTTCCAGCAGGCGCCGGACCTCGTCCCGTACGGCAAGGGACTGTTCCACCTCGCGGGCCGCGTCCAGGACCGCCGTGGCCACGCGGTCGCCGAGCGGCAGCGGCGTGCGCAGGGCCCCGTACAGCACGCCCCGCACCCGGCGCCGGACGATCACCGGTACCGCCAGCACCGAGCGCAGGCCCTCGGCGGTGACGGCCGCGTCGTACTCGTGGCTGATGTGCCGCGAGGACAGGTACTCGGTCACCGCACACGGCCTGGACAGGGCGACGGCCTTTCCGCCGAGCCCGATCCCCGTCGAGATCCGCAGCCCTTGCAACGCCTGGGTCGCCGCGCCGCTCAGTTCGCCGATGCGGAGCTCGCGAGGGTCGCGGAGCAGCCCGCCGAAGGCGACCGGCAGCCCGGTGGCGCGCCGCAGCCGCAGCAGCGCGGACCGCATTTCCGCCGCGTGCGGAGAGGCCGGAGCGGACGGAACGGGGTCGGACACGCGATCTTCCTTTCACCCCCGTCCGGGGGTAGTGGGATCCAGGTGACTGGAACAGGATGTTAAAACCACAGCCGGTACCAGGGAGAGTGCACGATGCGAACGCCCATGACCATCTCCGACTTCCTCGACCGTGCGGAGCTGGGCTTCGGATCGCGCCCCGGCGTGATCGACGAGCCTCTCCAGCCCGCCGTGCCGGTGCCGGACTCCACGTACGGACAGCTCGGTGTGCGGGTCCGTGCCTGGCAGGCGGGGCTCGACGCGCTGGGCGTGGCGGAGGGTGAGCGGGTGGCCGTTGTCAGCCACAACTCCGCCCGGCTGCTGGAGCTGTTGTTCGCGGTGACGATGAGCGGCCGGATCTGCGTACCGGTCAACTTCCGTCTCAAGCCGGACGAGATCGACTACATGGTGCGGCAGAGCGGCGCGTCGGTGCTGCTGATCGACCCGGAGCTGGACGACGCCCTGTCGGGGGTCAAGGCCCGGCACCGGTTCGTGCTCGGGGAGCAGACCGACACCGAGCTGATGCGGTACGGGGTGGAGCCGCGACCGTGGTCCCACCCGGACGAGGACGCGACCGCGACCATCAACTACACCTCGGGCACCACCGCGCGCCCCAAGGGCGTACAGCTCACCCACCGCAACATCTGGGTCAACGGCCTCACCTTCGGCCTGCACACCCGCGTCTGGGAGCGCGACGTCTACCTGCACACCCTCCCGATGTTCCACTGCAACGGGTGGGGAATGCCCTTCGTGATGGCAGGGCTCGGGGTCAAGCAGGTCGTGCTGCGGAAGGTGGACGGCGCCGAGATCCTGCGGCGCGTCGACGCGCACGGGGTGACGCTGATGTGCGGCGCCCCCGCCGTCTGGAACGCCGTGCTCGACGCCGCCGCCACCTGGGAAGGACCCGTTCCCGGCCGGGACCGGGTCCGGGTGGTCTGTGCGGGCGCCCCGCCGCCCACCCGCATGATCCAGCGCATGGACGAGGAGCTGGGGTGGGAGTTCACGCAGATCTACGGCCTGACCGAGACGTCCCCGCTCCTCACCTTCAACCGCACCCAGCCCGCGGACGCCGCCCTTCCGGCGGAGGAGCGCGCCCGCAAGCTCTCCCGGGCCGGAATCCCCGCCCTGGGCGTGCAGATGAAGGTCGCCGGTTCCGGCGAGGTGCTGGCGCGTTCGAATGTCGTACTGGACGCGTACTGGGAGAAGCCGGAGGAGACGGCCGACGCACTGGAGGGCGGCTGGTTCCACACCGGGGACGGCGGCACGCTCGACGAGGCGGACGGCCACCTCACCATCTCCGACCGCAAGAAGGACGTCATCATCACCGGCGGCGAGAACGTCTCCTCGATCGAGGTCGAGGACACGATCTTCAGCCACCCGGCGGTCGCCGAGGTCGCCGTCATCGGCGTCCCGCACGAAAAGTGGGGGGAGACCGTCAAGGCCCTGGTCGTCCTCGCCGAAGGCGCGGAGGCGGCGGAGGCCGACATCATCGCCCACTGCAAGCAGCGCATGGCGGGCTACAAGGCCCCCACGTCGGTCGAGTTCCGCGACGTGATCCCGCGCACCGCCACCGGAAAGATCCAGAAGTTCAAGCTGCGGGAGCCCTACTGGGCGGGTCTGGGCCGGGAGATCGGCTGAACGGGCAGGGACAGGACCGGTGTTGTTACGTTCACACAGAGAGGTACGCGACTTCATGACCGCAGGCATCACCGGGGGCGCCACCGCAGGCACCTTCCGCATCGGCGGCGCACGCACCGTCGGGCGTCTCGGCTTCGGCGCCATGCGCCTTCCGACCTCGCCGGCCGAGGCCAGGGAGACGTCCAAGGCGGTGGTCCGCCGCGCCGTCGAGCTGGGTGTGACGTTGATCGACACCGCGCAGATGTACGGCTGGGGCGAGAACGAGGCCCTGCTGGCCGAGGCGCTCCACCCCTACCCCGAAGACCTCCTCGTCGCGACGAAGGTCGGCGTCAGGCCGTCGGGTGAAGGGCAGGAGGCGGACCTCGACGGCCGCCCCGAGTTACTGCACCGGCAGGTGGACGAGGCAATCGGCAGGCTCCGCGTCGAGCACCTCGAACTGCTCCAACTCCACCGCGTCGACCCGAAGGTCCCGTTCGCCGACCAGGTGGGCGCGCTGCGCGAGTGCCAACTCGCGGGAAAAGTACGGCACATCGGCCTCTCCGAGGTCACCGTCGACCAGCTCGCGCAGGCACGCGAGATCGTCGACGTCGCGAGCGTGCAGAACCGCTACAACCTTCTGGACCGCGAGTACGAGGCGGTGCTCGACACCTGCGAGGAGGCGGGCATCGCGTTCCTGCCATGGCGCCCGATCCACACCGTGGCGTCGTCCGTGGCCTCTTCCGCGGCCCCTTCCGCGGCGTCGGAGACGACGGACGGCATCGCCGCCGTGGCCGAGGAGCTCGGGGCGACGCCCGCCCAGGTCGCGCTCGCCTGGCTGCTCGCCCGCTCTCCCGTGATGCTGCCCATTCCGGGCACCGGCACGGTGGCGCACCTGGAGGAGAACCTCGCCGCGGCGGACCTCCGGCCGACCGACGAGCAACTGCGGCGGCTCGACCAGGCGTCCGACCAGTCCCCGCCGCACTGAACGAGGGAGAATTTCCGTTGAACGAGACCTCGCAGCCGTCCCTGTCCTACGCGCACGGCACCGGTACCGTTCCGCTGCTCGGGGACACCGTCGGCGACAACCTGCGCCGTGCGGTGGACGCGTACCCGGAGCGGGAGGCGCTGGTCGACATGGTGTCGGGGAGGCGCTGGACATACGCCCAACTCGGCTCGGACGTCGACGAGTTGGCGCGCGGGCTGCTGGCGAGGGGGGTCGTCAAGGGGGAGCGGGTGGGAATCTGGGCGGTGAACTGCCCGGAGTGGGTGCTCGTGCAGTACGCCACCGCCCGCATCGGCGCCGTCATGGTCAACATCAACCCCGCATACCGTGCCCACGAGTTGGCGTACGTCCTCCAACAGGCCGGGGTCGCCGTACTGGTGGCCTCCCTCGCGCACAAGGGAAGCGACTACCGCGCGCTGGTCGCCGAGGTCCGAGAGGAGTGCCCCGAGCTGCGCTCCGTACACCACATCGGTGATCCGAGCTGGGAGGAACTGACCGCGAAGCTCGCGCCGGAAGAGCAACTTGCCCTCCGTGCATCCGAGTTGACCTGCGACGACCCGATCAACATCCAGTACACCTCGGGCACGACGGGCTTCGCGAAGGGCGCCACGCTCTCCCACCACAACATCCTCAACAACGGCTACTTCGTCGGCGAGACCGTGGGGTACGGGCAGCAGGACCGGATCTGCCTGCCGGTGCCCTTCTACCACTGCTTCGGCATGGTGATGGGAAACCTGGCCGCCACCTCGCACGGGGCGTGCGTCGTCATCCCCGCCCCGTCCTTCGAGCCGGCCGCCACCCTGCGCGCGGTCGCACAGGAGCGGTGCACCTCGCTGTACGGCGTACCGACCATGTTCATCGCCGAGTTGGGCCTGGCGGACTTCGCCTCGTACGACCTCTCCAGCCTCCGCACCGGCATCATGGCCGGGTCCCCGTGCCCGGTGGAGGTCATGAAGCGGGTCGTCGCCGAGATGCACATGGCGGAGGTGTCCATCTGCTACGGCATGACGGAGACGTCGCCCGTCTCCACCCAGACCCGCCGCGACGACGACCTGGAACGGCGCACCGGCACCGTCGGCCGCGTCCTGCCGCACCTGGAGCTCAAGGTCGTCGACCCGGCGACCGGCGGCACCGTCCCGCGCGGCGAACCGGGCGAGCTGTGCACCCGCGGCTACAGCGTGATGCTCGGCTACTGGAACGAGCCGCAGAAGACCGCCGAAGTCGTCGACCGGGGCCGGTGGATGCACACCGGCGACCTCGGGGTGATGCGCGAGGACGGCTACGTACAGATCGTCGGCCGGATCAAGGACATGATCATCCGGGGTGGCGAGAACGTCTACCCGCGCGAGATCGAGGAGTTCCTGTACGGACACCCCAAGATCGCCGACGTCCAGGTCGTCGGCATCCCCGACGCACGCTACGGCGAGGAGATCCTGGCCTGCGTCGTGCCGCGCGACCCGGCCGACCCGCCGACCCCCGAAGAGGTGGCCGAGTACTGCCGGGGCAGGCTGGCGCACTACAAGGTGCCCCGCCGGGTGGAGGTCGTGGACGGCTTCCCGATGACGGTCAGCGGCAAGGTGCGGAAGGTCGAACTGCGGGATCGGTACGGCAACTGATCAGGAAACGCCCGGTAGTGGGGATGAATCCCCTGCGGGAACGGCCAGGCGATGCCGGATTCCGGCGGGCTGCGCCGCGAGTGACGATCGAGGCCCGACAAGCCGAGGGAGCCACCACGGTGCACAGTGATCACACGCAACACCGAGGGCGGCCTGCGCAGTTGGCCGCCGACCACGCCGGCGCGCTCGTCCGGCCGGCGCCGCCGCTTTGGCGACGGCGATGGCCCTCGTGGGCGCGGAGGCGTCGGCCGCGACCACAGCGTTGGCGACGACAGCCACCGCGTGCACGACCGCGTACCCCGTGCAGCACGTCGACTGGCAGGGCGACCGACCCCGGTGCCCGGGTCGGCTCGATGGTGTTCGGTCCCGGCGGGCCGGGGGACAGCGGGGTCCGCCGGATCGTCACGGGCATGTCCCGCTTCAGCGAGCGCCTGCGCAGCAGCTTCGACATCGTCAGCCTCGACCCGCGCGGGGTCGGCGGCTGGGCCGGGGCGCCGCCCTGCTCACGTACGAGGGCTGGGGCCACGGCACGTACCACAGCAGTCCGTGCGCCAGGCGGCAGATCGACGACTACCTGATCTCGGGCACCGCTGCGCCCCGGGGCAGTTCCTGCCCCGCCGTCGAACCGACGGAGTGGGGGGAGGCCGGGCCGGGTGACCTGTCGCGCATCATGCACACGCGCGGCCACCGGTCGAGGCCCAGCGCCGCCTCCTCGGCGACGATCTCGCGCAGTCCTTCGGTGAGTTCGGCATCCGCGAGGACGCGGAAGCCCAGCCGGGCGTAGTACGGCGCGTTCCACGGCACGTCGGCGAAGGTGGTCAGGGTCAGCGCCATGGGCCCGACCACCTTCGCCAGGTGCTCGATCAGGGCGCGGCCCGCTCCCCGTCGTGCGATGCGCGGGTGCACCGACACCTGGTCCATGTGCGCGGCCCCGTCCACCTCCTGCCAGATCAGATACCCGTCGGGGCGGCCCCCGGAGTCCTCGAACACCCAGGCAAGGCCGTCCCGTTGGTAGGAGAGGAGCAGATCGAGCGGCGGCGGGTCGTCGTCCGCGATCTCGGCCATCCCGAGTGCGCGGAAGGGCTCACCGGCCGCGCGCTCGATGTCCTGGAGCAGGGGAAGGTCGGCGGCGGTGGCGGGGCGGATGGGCATGCGGCCAGTATCCCGCCCCCGGCGTCGCGGCTCAGCCGTCCGAGCCCACCAGCTCGTCCGCCGCGCCGTTGGCGGGCTGCGGAGTGCCGGTGAGGTCCATGACGAACAGCGGGACGCCGAGGTCCTCCGCGCGGGCCCGTGCCTCGGGGACGTACCCCGTGAGGGAGAAGAACACCGATAAGGACGACGAATTGAGCCCGTGCAGCCAGAGGCACTCCACGTCGCGGAGGGTGGACGGTTCGGTGCGCGGGTCGACCTGGGCGACCAGGCCGCGGGCGCGCAGGTCGATGCCGGAAGCGGGGTGCTCGGGCGACTGGAGGATGTCGCGGAAGCCGAGCCACTTGAGATAGAGCGCCGCGGCGGTGACGGCGTCCCGGGCGGTACGGATGGTGAGAGGGCGGAACGGCGGCCTGGGGCGGGGAGCGGGGGAGCCGTCGCCGGCCCGGCTGCCGTCCTCGCCGTGGGCGGGCGCGGTGCGCGTGGCGGCAGCGGGACCGGCGCCACCGCCTGCACCGGCGCCACCGGCGGGGGCTTCGGTACCGGCTTCGACGTCGGGGCCAGGGGCGTCCGCGCATCCGGCGTGCCCTGCGCATCCCGAGTGAGATGCGTGCGGTGCGTGCGAGGTGTTCGGTGCGTGCTCTCCCGGTTCCGGCCACCGCGGGCCGGTCGGGGGCACCGTCGGGGCCGGGCGTACGGGAATGCGCAGGACCGTGCCGCAGCCGCAGCCCAGCTCCGGCTGGGGCCACTGGTCCTGCCGACCGCAGGACGGGCAGCGGACCGTCACCCAGGAGTCCGTCCAGGTGCGGTGCGTGATCGGCTCCGGCGGGGCGCCGCGCAGCAGCGGCGGAGCCAGTGGCGCGCCGCACGCGCAGGGAAAGACGGGCGGTACGTACGCGTGATCACGGCGGCAGGCGGGGCACCGCACCGGCACGCTGCTTCCCATGGTGCGACCTCCGGCACTGGGTCCCGGCGCGACGGCTCGACAAGGAGCGGCCGGGCCGTGAACACATGAACGACTGATGCGCTGTGTCGTCCATGGTCACACCAAGTGTGCGGAGTTGGCAGGCACTTCGGCTCTTTTCTGTCCACCGGACGGGTCAGCCCGTGGAACCGCCCCCGGAGCCGTCGCCACCGCCTAGGCGCCGCCGCCCCCGACGCCCGAACCATGGACTCCTCTCTTGACGCCGTGACCCCCGCATCTTATGTTGCTTCCACATAGCAGAACAGTACTTCCGCATTACGGAAAACCGGCCTGAAGCAGGAGTGACCCGATGCCCCGTATGACCGCTGCACTCGCAGCAGTTGAAATCCTCAAGCGCGAAGGCGTGAGCCACGCGTTCGGCGTGCCCGGCGCGGCGATCAACCCCTTCTACAAGGCCCTCCAGGCCGGTGGCGGGATCAAGCACACGCTGGCCCGCCACGTGGAGGGCGCGTCCCACATGGCCGAGGGCTACACGCGCAGCAACGCAGGCAACATCGGCGTCTGCATCGGCACCTCGGGCCCCGCCGGCACCGACATGATCACCGGGCTCTACTCGGCCATCGCCGACTCGATCCCGATCCTCTGCATCACCGGCCAGGCCCCGGTCGCGAAGCTCCACAAGGAGGACTTCCAGGCCGTCGACATCGCCTCGATCGCCAAGCCGGTCACCAAGAAGGCCACCACGGTGCTGGAGGCCGCCCAGGTCCCCGGTGTCTTCCAGGAGGCCTTCCACCTGATGCGCTCCGGCCGTCCGGGCCCGGTCCTCATCGACCTGCCGATCGACGTGCAGCTCACCGAGATCGAGTTCGACCCCGAGACGTACACGCCGCTGCCGGTCTACAAGCCGGTCGCGTCCCGTGCCCAGATCGAGAAGGCGATCTCCTTCCTCCTGGAGTCGGAGCGCCCGCTGCTCATCGCCGGTGGCGGCATCATCAACGCCGATGCCTCCGAACTCCTGGTGGAGTTCGCCGAGTTGACCGGCACCCCGGTCATCCCGACCCTGATGGGCTGGGGCATCCTGCCCGACGACCACGAGCTGAATGCCGGCATGGTCGGCCTGCAGACCTCGCACCGCTACGGCAACGCGAACTTCCTTGAGTCCGACTTCGTCCTCGGCATCGGCAACCGGTGGGCCAACCGCCACACCGGCGACCTCGCCGTCTACACCGAGGGCCGCAAGTTCGTCCACGTGGACATCGAGCCCACCCAGCTCGGCAAGATCTTCGCCCCGGACTACGGGATCGCCTCCGACGCGAAGGCCGCCCTGGAGCTCTTCGTCGAGGTGGCGAAGGAGCTCAAGGCGGCGGGCAGGCTGCCCGACCGCAGCGCGTGGGCCGAGTCCACC
The DNA here is from genome assembly GCF_053610825.1 of Streptomyces sp. NPDC054863. Lineage (NCBI taxonomy): Bacteria > Bacillati > Actinomycetota > Actinomycetes > Kitasatosporales > Streptomycetaceae > Streptomyces > Streptomyces sp. NPDC054863. Next base: position 42,822 of record NZ_JBSGZD010000026.1, read on the forward strand.
CAGGACCGCAAGGCCAAGCTCCAGCGCCGCACCCACTTCGACAACGTGCCGATCAAGCCGCAGCGCGTGTACGAGGAGATGAACAGGGCCTTCGGCCCGGAGACCCGGTACGTCACCACCATCGGCCTCTCCCAGATCGCCGGCGCGCAGATGCTGCACGTGTACAAGCCGCGCCACTGGATCAACTGCGGCCAGGCGGGCCCGCTCGGCTGGACGATCCCGGCCGCGCTCGGCGTCGCCACCGCGGACCCCGAGGGCCAGGTCGTCGCCCTGTCCGGCGACTACGACTTCCAGTTCATGCTGGAGGAGCTGGCGGTCGGCGCGCAGCACAACATCCCGTACGTGCACGTCCTGGTGAACAACTCCTACCTGGGCCTGATCCGCCAGGCCCAGCGCAACCTGGACATCAACTTCCAGGTCAACCTGGAGTTCGAGAACATCAACTCGCCGGAGCTGGGCGTCTACGGCGTCGACCACGTCAAGGTCGTCGAGGGCCTGGGCTGCAAGGCCATCCGGGTCACCGACCCCGACCAGCTGCTGCCGGCCTTCGAGGAGGCCAAGAAGCTCGCCGCGGAGTTCCGGGTGCCGGTCGTCGTGGAGGCGATCCTGGAGCGCATCACGAACATCTCGATGAGCGGTGCGGGGATCGACGCGGTCAACGAGTGGGAGGACGTGGTGACGGAGGCGGGTCACGCGCCGACGGCCGTCCGGCCTTTCGTGGCGCAGTAGTGCTCTAGATACGTACCTCTAGGTACGCCCAGAGGGCCGGTCACCGGACAACGGTGGCCGGCCCTCTTTGGCGTGTGCGGCGGGGGGCGTGTGCGGTGTCGGGGACGGGCGGTCGTGGAGGGGCGTGCCGCGGTGGGGGCCGCCCCCTTGCCCACCCGTCCCGCCCCAGGGGGCTGCCCCTGTGCCCAAGGAGGCGGCGGTGGCCGCCGAGAGGGTTAGGGGTTCGGGGGCAGGCAGTTAGGGGCGCGGGGAACTGCGCGACCAGCCACGACGCACCCGCACGACGCCCATCCTGCCCGCAGGCAAGCCCGGCCCGGCCCGCAGGAAGGCCCTGCCCGCAGACAAGCCCGGCCCGGCCCGCAGGAAGGCCAAGCCCGCAGGAGTGCCCTGCCCGCAGGAGTGCCCGCCCCCCCCGGCAACGCCGAAGGGCGCGAAGTACGGGACCGTCCGTACTTCGCGCCCTTCGGCATATCTGACCTGCTGCATGCACAGGAATGAGGCCGCGGCGGCGACGATGAGCCCCCGGGCAGACCTTCCCTCAGGTCGAGAAGGAGTCCCCGGTGGCCTTCACCACCGCACTGGCTCGCCCACCGCCGCGGGCCTCGTTCGTGTCCGTACCGCCGGCCACCCCTCATTCGGGCCGACGACACGGACAGCGGCAAAGACCTGACCTCCCGTCAGGTCCCGTCCGCAGTCGGGGAGTCGAGGACTCAGCGGTCCTCGCGAAGCTCGCGGACCGCTTCCTCGACGCGCTTGCCGTACTCCGGGTCCGCCGCGTGGAAGTGGGCGAGGTTCTTCTCGACCACGTCGTCACGGGTGACCTGGGAGAGACCGCCCGCGATGTTGGCGATCAGGCGGGCCTGCTCCTCGGACGACATCAGCCGGTACAGCTCACCGGCCTGGAAGAAGTGGTCGTCCTTGACGTGCTGGGCGGCGGTGTAGGTGCCCGTCCAGCCGGTCAGCTCTGCGGGGGCGCCGAGCGGCGCGTCCGTCTGCGCGGGACCGTCGTACGAGTTGGGCTCGTAGTTCTTGTCGTGGCGCGAGCCGTAGCGGGTGGCGTAGGAGCCGTCCCGCCCGTAGTTGTCGGCGGGCGCGTTCTTCGGCGCGTTCACCGGCAGCTGGGTGTGGTTGACGCCCAGGCGGTAGCGGTGCGCGTCCGCGTAGGCGAACATGCGGCCCTGGAGCATCTTGTCCGGGGAAGCCGTGATGCCGGGGACGAAGTTGTTCGGCGAGAACGCGGCCTGCTCGACCTCGGCGAAGACGTTGTCCGGGTTGCGGTCGAGTACCAGCCGGCCCACGCGCTGCAGCGGGTAGTCCGAGTGCGGCCACACCTTCGTCACGTCGAACGGGTTGAAGCGGTAGCCGGCCGCCTCCGCCGCCGGCATGACCTGGACGTACAGGGTCCAGGACGGGTTCACACCGCGCTCGATCGCCTGGAGCAGGTCCGTCTGGTGCGAGTTGGCGTCCTGGCCGACGATCTCCGCGGCCTGCTCGGCGGAGAGCGAGCGGATGCCCTGGTTCGTCTTGAAGTGGTACTTGACGAAGAAGGCCTCGCCCTCGGCGTTCGTCCACTGGTACGTGTGCGAGCCGTAGCCGTTCATGTGACGGTACGAGGCGGGGATGCCGCGGTCGCCCATCAGCCAGGTGACCTGGTGCGTGGCCTCCGGGGCGTACGCCCAGAAGTCCCAGACGTTGTCCGGCTCCTGCTTGCCCGTGAAGGGGTCGCGCTTCTGCGAGTGGATGAAGTCGGGGAACTTGATCGGGTCCTTGATGAAGAACACCGGGGTGTTGTTGCCGACGAGGTCGTAGTTGCCCTCTTCGGTGTAGAACTTCAGCGCGAAGCCCCGCGGGTCGCGGACCGCGTCCGCGCCGCCGAGGTTGTCCGCGACGGTGGAGAAGCGGATGAACGTCTCGGTGCGCCTGCCGACCTCACCGAGGAAGTGGGCGCGGGTGAAACCGGTGACGTCGTCGGTGACCTCGAAGTAGCCGTAGGCGCCGGAACCGCGGGCGTGCACGACACGCTCCGGGATGCGCTCACGGTTGAATCGGGCGAGCTTCTCCAGCAGGTGCTGGTCCTGGAGGAGGAGCGGGCCACCGACACCGGCGGAGGCGGAATTCTGGTTGTCGGCGACCGGGGCGCCTGACTCGGTCGTGAGCACACGCTTCGACATGGTGACCTTGGGACCTTCCTGCGGGAGCTGCTGGCGGCGTGAGGAGCGTAAGTACGCACCGAACGTGACGTCAACAGTTTGTTGAAGTTGATATGGCGAGAAGTCTGGCGAGAAGTCCGGCGAGAAGTCCGGGTGGAACCCGGGCCGCGGCGGCGCCTGGGCGCGACAGGACAGGTGTCAGCGCCACCGCAGCCCGGAGATCAAGTAGCCCTGGACAAACGGGCGTGGGGGAGGGTCAGACCTGCGAGCCGGACAGCCGCTCGACCGCGCGCAGCAGCGCCGAGTGGTCCAGGCCGCCGTCGCCCTGGGCGCGCAGCGAGGCGACCAGCTGGGCGACGACCGCGCCGACGGGGAGGGCCGCACCCACATTGCGGGCGGCGTCGGTGACGATGCCCATGTCCTTGTGGTGCAGGTCGATCCGGAAACCGGGCGCGAAGTCGCGCTTGAGGAAGTTGTCCTTCTTGCGGGTCAGGACCGTGGAGCCGGCCAGACCACCGTTGAGGACGTCGAGGGCGGCGGCGAGGTCCACGCCGGACTTCTCCAGGAAGACCACGGCCTCGGCGCACGCCTGGATGTTGACCGCCACGATCAGCTGGTTGGCGGCCTTCACCGTCTGGCCCGAGCCGTGCGGACCGCACAGCACGATGGTCTTGCCGAGGGCCTCCAGGAGCGGCTTGGCGGCGTCGAAGTCCGCCTGCTCGCCGCCGACCATGATGGAGAGGACCGCCTCGATCGCACCGGCCTCGCCGCCGGACACCGGGGCGTCCAGCACGCGGATGCCCTTGTCCTTGGCGGCCTTCGCGAGGTCGATCGAGGTCTGCGGGGTGATCGAGGACATGTCGATCAGCAGCGCGCCCGACCGCGCGTTCGCCAGGATGCCGTCCTCGCCGTAGGCGATGGCCTCGACCTGCGGCGACGCGGGCACCATCGTGACGATGACATCGGCGTCCTTGACGGCGTCGGCGATGGAGGAGGCGCCCTTGCCGCCGGCGGCGGCGAGGCGGTCGATCTTCGCCTGCTCCAGGGTGAACCCGGTGACGTCGTAGCCGGCCTTCAGCAGGTTCTCGGACATGGGCGAGCCCATGATGCCGAGGCCGATGAATCCGATCTTGGGAAGCGTGCTCATGAGGGTGCTGCCTCTCTCAAAAACCGTGTCGAAAAGTTCAGTTGGCGGCGCGGAGCGGCTTGTCCAGCCACTCGAAGGCGTCCGCGCTGGGCTTGTCGCCCGGCTTGTACTCCAGCCCGATCCAGCCCTCGTAACCGGCCTTCCGCAGGCGGCCGAGCAGGTCGGTGAAGTCGAGCTCGCCGGTGCCCGGCGCGCCGCGGCCCGGGTTGTCGGCGATCTGCACGTGGCCGGCCTTGGCGGCGTACGCCTCGATCACCTGGTGCAGGTCCTCGCCGTTCATCGACAGGTGATAGAGGTCGAGCAGGAACTTGGCGTTGCCGAGCCCCGTCGCCTCGTTGACCTTGTCGACGACCTCGACGGCGGACGGCGCGCTCACCAGCGGGTAGAGCGGCGACTCCGGCTTGTTCAGGGCCTCGACCAGCAGGATCGCCCCGACCCGGTCGGCCGCGCGGGCCGCCGTGACGAGGTTCTCCAGGGCCAGGTCGTCCTGGACCCGCGGGTCCACGCCCTCGACGCGGTTGCCGTACAGGGCGTTCAGTGCCTTGCAGCCGACCGAGGCGGCGAAGTCCGCCGCGACGTCGATGTTGGCGCGGAACCGCTCGGACTCCTCGCCGGGGAGCGAGAGCGCGCCGCGGTCCGGGCCCGGCAGCTGTCCGGCGTAGAAGTTCAGGCCCACGAGCTGGGTGCCGGCGTCGCCGAGCGCCTTCCTGAGGGCGTCGAGCTCCGACTTTTCGGGGGTCGGTGCGTCGATCCAGGGCCACCACAGCTCGACCGCTGTGAAGCCGGCCGCGGCTGCTGCCGCGGGACGCTCCAGGAGCGGGAGTTCCGTGAAGAGGATCGAGAGATTCACATTGAAGCGGTGGTCCGAGTAGCCCATAGGGTTCGGTGCTCCTTCCGTATCGCGGAAGTTGTTTTCTGCTTGATGGAAGGTTGCACGCAGGTCGGGAGGGCTGTCAAGAGGGGCTCCCTGAATTCGTCGTACGCGCAGTAAGTTGTGCGCGTGCGATTGAGAGTGGAGTTCACGACCGAGCCCTTCGATCTCGACGAGGCGCCGCCGCATGCGGTGGCGGCCCGAGAGGTGATCCAGGCGGCCGAGCTGGACGCCGTCGACGTGGGCCCCTTCGGCAATACGGCGGAAGGCGGCGGCGACGCGGTGCTCACGGCCGTCGACGCACTGCTGCGCAAGTCGCTCGCCGCCGGAGCCACCCGCGTCTCGTTGCAGGTCAATGTGATCGGGGAGGGCGACAAGAAGTGACGGAACCCGGAGACCACCCGCTGGTCACGGCGGTCAAACCGCTCGTCGACGCCATGGGCGCCGAAATGCTGGAGCCCGCGCGGGCCGGCCGGGACGACGTGGTTCTCTCCTGGGAGGGCGAGGACGTCATAGCGGTGCGGCTGCCCCAGCTCTCGGACTCCCTCGACCACATCCTGGCCGCGCTGGAGCGCAGGCACGGGATGCCGCTGGCAGATCTCGACCGCAAGACCAAGCAGGCGGTCGTACGGACTCTGGAGGCACGCGGTGCCTTTTCCGTGCGGCACGGTGTGGAAACGGTGGCGGGCGCGCTCGGCGTGTCCCGCTTCACCGTCTACAACTACCTGAACAGGGAAAACGCCGCCAAGGCGGACTAGTTGCTCCTCCTGGGAGGGGCTCCGTGCCGGATTTGCGCCGTTCCAGGACCCCCTTTTGATCGATCATTTTCGGACGCCGCCGCCCCCGCTTGGGGGCGGCGGCTTTTGTCTTCGCGAACTTTCAACAAACTGTTGACGTCCAGTTGTTGAGAGCGTTAGCTATGCGCAGCCCGTCCAGCACAAGGCCACGGAGGCTCCCGTGACTTCGGTCCAGACACCGGGCCTTACCCGGTTCAACACCCTCTCCGAGAGCGCGGCCCAGGCCGAACTCCACGAGGTGTGTGCCAGTACGGCGTGGGGGAGCAAGCTCGTCGCTCAGCGCCCGTACGGCACCGCAGAAGAGCTGTTTCTCGCCAGTGACGCCGCCCTCGCGGAACTCACCGACGAGGACCTCTCCGAAGCAATGGCGGGACACCCGCCGATCGGCCGCCCGAAGCCCGGGGATCCGACCTCCTCCCGCGAGCAGCGTGGAATGGCCGGCGCCTCCGAGGAACTCAAGGCCGAGATGCTCGAACTGAACCTGGCGTATCAGGAAAAGTTCGGACATGTATTCCTGATCTGCGCCACCGGCGCCACCGGCGAGCAGATGCGCGACGCGGTGCGTGAGCGGAGCGGGAACTCGCCCGGGACGGAGCGGGAGATCGTCCGCACCGAACTGGGCAAGATCAACCGCATCCGGCTGACCCGCCTCGTGGAATCCCCCGCGGATTCAGGAGAAGAGAACTGAGATGAGTACAGCAACCACCGCCTCGGTGTCCACGCACATCCTGGACACCAGCATCGGCCGCCCCGCCGAGGGCGTCGCCATCTCGCTCACCGCCCGCAGCGGCAGTGACGCCGAGTGGGTGACGCTCGGCGGATCGAAGACCGACGCGGACGGGCGCTGCAAGGACCTCCCGGCCCTGCCGGAAGGGACGACCCACGTCCGGCTCGACTTCGAGACCGAAACGTACTTCTCGAACAAGACCAGCGAGACCGAAGCCGAGGACCAGCAGGACGCCCCCCGCGTAAGGGACAGCGGCGCGTTCTTCCCGGAAGTGGCGATCACCTTCGCCGTCGTACCGGGCGAACACTTCCACGTACCGCTGCTGCTCAACCCGTTCGGCTACTCCGTATACCGAGGGAGCTAGCACCGATGCCCACCATTCTCGGCCAGAACCAGTACGGCAAAGCAGAGAACCGCGTCGTCAAGATCACGCGGGACGGCGACACCCACCACATCAAGGACCTGAACGTCTCGGTGGCCCTCTCCGGCGACATGTCGGACGTCCACCTCTCCGGCTCCAACGCGAACGTCCTGCCGACGGACACCACCAAGAACACGGTGTACGCCTTCGCCAAGGAGTACGGGATCGAGTCCGCCGAGCAGTTCGGCATCCACCTGGCACGCCACTTCGTGACGTCGCAGGAGCCGATCAAGCGCGCCCGGATCCGCATCGAGGAGTACTCCTGGGAGCGCATCGCGACCTCGGACAACAACTCGAAGTTCATCGGCTCCGACGAGGTGAACCACTCCTTCGCCCGCAAGGGCCAGGAGCTGCGCACCACCCAGATCACCTACGACGGTACGAACTGGGAGGTCATCTCGGGCCTCAAGGACCTCACGGTCATGAACTCCACCAACTCGGAGTTCTGGGGCTACGTCAAGGACAAGTACACGACGCTGAAGGAGGCGTACGACCGCATCCTGTGCACCGACGTCTCCGCCGCCTGGCGCTACAACTGGACCAGCGACGAGATGCGGATGCCCCACTGGGACAAGTCGTACGACCAGGCCAAGAAGCACATCCTCCAGGCCTTCGCCGAGACGTACTCCCTGTCTCTCCAGCAGACGCTCTACCAAATGGGTTCGCGGGTCATCAACAGCCGGAGCGAGATCGACGAGATCCGCTTCTCGCTGCCCAACAACCACCACTTCCTGGTCGACCTCGAACCGTTCGGACTGAAGAACGACAACGAGGTGTACTTCGCCGCCGACCGCCCGTACGGCCTCATCGAGGCCACCATCCTGCGGGACGGAGTCGAGCCGCAGATCCCGGTCGACATGACCAACCTCTGACGCGGTCGGGGGCGGGGGGGGGGTGTAGGGGGGGGGGCGGGGGGGGAGCGTCGTGG
>NZ_JBSGZD010000027.1:0-50143 GCF_053610825.1 Streptomyces sp. NPDC054863
GCCCCCGGATCACTCCGGGGGCCGCCCTTTCGTTCGTACGCGCCGGCACGTCGTACCGGCCGACGGGTCACTTCCGCATGACCTCCGGCTCGTGCCGGCGCAGCAGGCGGGCGACCGCGAAGCCGCAGACCAGGCCGAGCGCGAGCAGGATCGTGATGTTGATGCCCCACTGCGCGGCCGTGTGCTCCCAGAGCGGGTCGAGGTCGGTGGGGTTCTTCTGGTCCCACGGCGGCATGAGGTGACCGAGGTCCAGCGTCGTACCGGCGGCGCCGATGGCCCAGCGGGACGGCATCAGCCAGGCGAACTGCTCCAGGCCGACCTGTCCGTACACCTTGAACAGGATGCCCGTGAAGACGACCTGCACGATGGCGAACATGACCAGCAGCGGCATCGTCTTCTCGGAGGTCTTCACCAGCGAGGAGATGACGAGGCCGAACATCATCGAGGTGAAGCCGAGCGCGATGACGGAGACGCAGATCTCGACCGCGGGAGGCATGATCAGACCCTCGGCCGGCAGGTCCCGGGTGGAGAAGCCGATGCCGCAGATGATGACGCCCTGGATGGCCGTGATGAAGCCGAGGACGATGACCTTGGACATCAGGTAGGCGGAGCGGGAGAGGCCGGTGGCCCGTTCGCGCTCGTAGATCACCCGTTCCTTGATCAGCTCTCGGACCGAGTTCGCGGCGCCGGAGAAGCACATGCCGACCGCGAGGATCAGCATGATGGTTCCCGCGTCGCCGTTGAACCGGGACGGCGGCTTGGGCGGGCCGAGGCCGAAGTCGGCCGGGATGACGACGCTGACCAGGCCGAGGACGGCGGGCAGTATCACCATCAGGCCCATGAAGCCCTTGTCGGACGCGATGACGGAGACGTACCGCCGGATCAGCGTGATCAGCTGCGTGCTCCAGCCCTGCGGCTTCGGCGGGCGCATCTGCTGCGGGGGCGGCATGTGCACGGACTGGGCGGCGACGGCGTCGATGTCCGCCGCGTACATCTGGTAGTGCTGCGAACCGCGCCAGCGGCCCGCCCAGTCGTAGTCGCGGTAGTTCTCGAAGGCGGAGAAGACGTCGGCCCAGGTGCTGTAGCCGAAGAAGTTGAGGGCTTCCTCGGGGGGACCGAAGTACGCGACGGAGCCGCCCGGCGCCATGACGAGGAGCTTGTCGCAGATGGCGAGCTCGGCCACCGAGTGGGTCACGACCAGGACGGTGCGGCCGTCGTCGGCCAGACCGCGCAGCAGCTGCATGACGTCGCGGTCCATGCCCGGGTCGAGGCCCGAGGTGGGCTCGTCCAGGAAGATCAGCGACGGCTTGGTCAGGAGCTCCAGCGCCACCGAGACGCGCTTGCGCTGGCCGCCGGAGAGAGAAGTGACCTTCTTCTCCTTGTGGATGTCCAGCTTGAGCTCGCCGAGGACCTCGTCGATCCGCTGGTTGCGCTCGGTCTCCGTGGTGTCCGCGGGGAAGCGCAGCTTGGCGGCGTACTTGAGGGCCTTCTTGACGGTCAGTTCCTTGTGCAGGATGTCGTCCTGCGGGACCAGCCCGATGCGCTGGCGCAGCTCGGCGAACTGCTTGTAGAGGTTCCGGTTGTCGTAGAGGACGTCGCCCTTGTTGGCGGGCCGGTAGCCGGTGAGCGCCTTGAGGAGGGTCGACTTTCCGGAGCCCGAGGGGCCGATGACCGCGATGAGGGACTTCTCGGGGACGCCGAAGGAGACGTCCTTGAGGATGTCCTTGCCGCCGTCGACCGTCACCGTGAGGTGGCGGGCCGAGAAGGAGACCTCACCGGTGTCGACGAACTCTTCCAGCCGGTCGCCGACGACGCGGAAGGTGGAGTGGCCGACGCCGACGATGTCGTTGGGGCCGAGCAGCGCCGTGCCCGACTTCTGCATCGGCTGGCCGTTGATGTACGTGCCGTTGTGCGAGCCGAGGTCGCGGATCTCCATGCGGCCGTCGGGCGTCGCGTGGAACTCGGCGTGCAGCCGCGAGACCTGGAGGTCGGAGACCACCAGCTCGTTCTCCAGGGCACGGCCGATGCGCATGACGCGGCCGAGTGCCATCTGGTGGAACGTGGTCGGGCTGCGGTCGCCGTACACCGGCGGAGCCCCCGCGGCACCGCCGGGCGAGGCGCTCTGGCCGCCCTGCTGAGGCATGTGCGCCTGAGCTGCAGGCTTCTGCTGCTGATACGGCGGCTGCTGACCCTGCGCGGGCTGCTGGTGCTGCTGCGGCGGCTGGTGCTGCTGCGGGGCCGGCTGCTGCCAGCTCGGCTGCTGCGGCTGACCCTGCCCCGGCTGCTGCTGCCAGCTGGGCTGCTGGTGCTGGCCCTGCGGGGGCGCCGCCTGCTGGTGCTGCTGGGGCGCGGCCTGCTGAGGTGCGGCGGAACCCGCGCCTCCGGCCGACCCGGAGAGGCCCAGCTGCGGCCCGTCCGTCGCGTTGCCCAGATGTACGGCGGAGCCGGGGCCGATCTCCATCTGGTGGATGCGCTGGCCCTGCACGTACGTGCCGTTGGTGCTTCCGTGGTCTTCGATCACCCAGCTACGGCCGCCCCAGCTGATCGTGGCGTGCCGCCAGGAGACCCTGGCGTCATCGATCACCACGTCGCCCTGGGGATCGCGCCCCAGGGTGTACGACCTGGACGAATCGAGAGCCCAGGTCCTTCCATTCAATTCCAGTACGAGTTCCGGCACTCCATGCCCCACTAGTTGTCCCCCGTAGTTACGCCCGTCACCGGGAGTCTAGGGATGGTGAACATCGGGGGGAACTATTTCAGGCCCGGGCTCGAATACGAAAGTCGGGCCATGTGAAGAGGGGGTGCGCGTGACCGCCGCACGCCCGTTGACTCGGCAGAAACACCACCGGAGAGTGGTAAGCGACCATGAGTGCGTACGACTGCGTACGGATCATGCGTGAGTTGGCCAATTGGGACGTACCGGTTTGGATCGGGTGGCCTGATGGATGCGAACGGTCGGGTCGGTGTGCGCTGGGGCGATGTCCTGCTCGCCTCAATTGCCGCTGTGAGCTGGGCTTTAGCGGGAATGGCGGGCACGGCCGCGCTGGGTCTGCACCTGCTGGGTGCGGATGCGGCCGGATCGCTGCGCGCGATGACCGCCGCCGTCGTCGTCCTCGCGGTGGGCGGCTCCGTCACCCCGACCGGGAACGTCTCGGCCTTCGGAATCGACGGCGCCGCGGCCCGAACAGCCGTCGACATTGCGCCACTTGGGGTGGGTCTGGTCGGCGCCCTGCTGCTCGCCTTCTTCTTCCTGCGGTCGCTGAAGAGCGCCGGACGGGAGATTCCGGGCACCGAGCTGGTGGTCCGGGCCGGCACGGTGGCGGCGCTGTTCCTCGTCACTCTGGGTGGCCTCGCCTGGGCGGGTCACGACGTCATCACGATTGACGGCGCGAAGCTCGGACTCGACAGAATTCCCGGAAACGACCTTCCGGACTCCATCGCGGACAAGCTCCCGGACTCGCTCGGTGACCTCGGCGGACTTCTCCCCGGCAAGATCTCCGACCTCGTCGACGCGCAGGCGTCGGTCGGCTTCGGCGTCAATACGGGGAGCTCGCTGCTCGGCGGGGCGGTGTGGGTGGTGGGGGTGCTGCTGATCGCGCTGCTCGCCTCGCGCCGTACGCCGCTGCCGCGCGGCTGGGACGCGGTGCACCGGGTGCTCCGCCCGGCCGCTTCCGCGCTGGCCGCGGTACTGGTGGTGGCGGTTCTCGCGGGAATCGCGGCGGCCCTGTACGCGGCGATCGGCGACGACCGTCCGGGGCGGGTGCTCGGGGCGGCCCTGCTCGGGGCGCCGAACGGGGTGTGGCTGGCGATACCCGTGGGGCTGTTCGTGCCGTGGACCGGTCATGCGACGGGGCAGTTGGTGAACGTACTCCCGACGCCCTTCGACGAGCTGCTGTCGGGCACCGCGGAACGGCAGCTCACGCTGGACCGGCTCGCCGAGCTGGACGGGCGGGTCTGGCTGCTGGCCGTCGCCACCGCCGTGATGATGCTGTACGCGGGTGTGCTCGCGGCCTCGCGGACACCTCGCGAGGACCTGTCGGTGGCGGGCTACGCGGGGCAGTGCGCGGTGGCGCTGGGTGCGGTGACGGGGCTGGGGCTGCCGCTCCTGGTGTGGCTGACCGGGGTGTCGGCGGACGCCTCGCTCTCGGTGCTGGGCTTCGACGCGTTCGGGGCGGGGCTCGAACTGCGCGGGAGTCTGCCGATGGCGTTGCTGCTGGGCGTGGTGTGGGGTGCGGGGGCCGGTGCGGCGGGAGCGCTGCTGGCCTGCGCCTCGGGCGCGGCGGGACGGAGGGCGGCGCCGCTGACCCGGCCCTGGCCGGAGGCGGCGGGGCGGGGGGACAGGACGTATCCGGATCTGGCGTACGGGGCGGGTCCCTACCGGCCTTCGCCGTACGGGTCGGGGGCCGGGGCCCAGGGCCGGGCCGATGAGGCGAACCCCTATCTGCAACCGACGGAGGGGGTGGGCGACCGGTACCGGGAACCGCCCGGGACGCACCCCGGGGAGCGGGCGGCGGGGGCGACGCCGCCGCCGGCCGGGTCGATGGGGTCCGTGCCGCACCGGAAGACCAAGGACGGACGGCACGCGGCGCCGACGATCACGGGGATTCCGGGGCCGCCGAGGCCGCCGGGGACCCCTGGGGCCGGGGGGCCCGGAGCGCCGGGGGCCGCGTCGGGGCGGAGGGACCGGCAGCGGCCGGAGCCGCCGGAGGAGGGACCTCCGCCGCCGGGGGCTCCGCGGGGGCGGGGGCGGAAGTAGGTCTTGGCCCTGTCGCCTGAACCGCGGGGCTGGGGGCCGCGGGGCTGGGGGTTGGGGGTGTCACGGCCGGCGCCGGTGGGGGCTGGTGTTCGGGGCTGCGCCCCGTGCTCGGACTGCGTCCGTGCGTCCTCACACGCCGGACGGGCTGAAATTTTCCGGACGGGCTGATGTTCACCTGTCCGTCAGGCGGGACGGGTGGGAGTGCCTTCCCGGTGGGCGGATACGGTGGAGGCACCATGAGCGCACTGCCGAATACCGACGTCCCCACCCTTCTCGTCAAGATCTTCGGGAAGGACCGCCCCGGGATCACCGCCGGGCTCTTCGACACCCTCGCCGCCTACGCCGTCGACGTCGTCGACATCGAGCAGGTCGTCACACGTGGCCGCATCGTCCTGTGCGTACTGGTCACCGAGCCGACCGTGAGCACCTCGGGCGAGCTGCGGGCCACCGTGCACAGCTGGGCCGAGTCCCTCAACCTCCAGACCGAGATCATCTCCGGTACGGGCGACAACCGGCCGCGCGGCAGCGGCCGTTCGCACGTGACCGTGCTCGGGCACCCGCTGACCGCCGAGTCGACGGCGGCCATAGCGGCCAGGATCACCGGCACCGGTGGCAACATCGACCGCATCTTCCGGCTGGCCAAGTACCCGGTGACCGCCGTCGAGTTCGCCGTTTCCGGCGTGGAGACGGAGCCCTTGCGGACCGCGCTCGCCGTCGAGGCGGCGGGGATCGGCGTGGACGTGGCCGTCGTGTCGGCGGGGCTGCACCGGCGGGCCCAGCGGCTCGTCGTGATGGACGTCGACTCGACGCTCATCCAGGACGAGGTGATCGAGCTGTTCGCCGCCCACGCCGGGTGCGAGGCCGAGGTCGCCGCCGTCACCGAGCAGGCGATGCGCGGGGAGCTGGACTTCGAACAGTCGCTGCACGCGCGGGTGGCGTTGCTGGCGGGCCTGGACGCGGACGTGGTGGAGAAGGTGCGGGCGGAGGTGCGGATGACGCCCGGCGCCCGGACTCTCGTACGTACGCTCAAGCGGCTGGGGTATCAAGTGGGCGTCGTGTCCGGGGGGTTCACCCAGGTCACGGACGCGCTCAAGGACGAGCTCTCGCTGGACTTCGCGTCCGCCAACACGCTGGAGATCGTCGACGGGAAGCTGACCGGGCGGGTGGTGGGCGAGATCGTGGACCGGGCGGGCAAGGCACGGCTGCTGCGCCGCTTCGCCGCCGAGGCCGGGGTTCCGCTGGACCAGACGGTGGCGATCGGCGACGGGGCGAACGACCTCGACATGCTCAACGCGGCAGGTCTGGGCGTCGCGTTCAACGCCAAGCCGGTGGTCAGGCAGGCCGCCGACACCGCCGTGAACGTACCGTTCCTGGACACCGTTCTGTATCTGCTGGGCATCACGCGCGAAGAGGTGGAGGCGGCAGACGGGGACGCCGTACACCTGCACTGAGATTCGACGTGTGGTGCGCACGCGGGCAGGGCCCCGGGGAGCAGGTGCTCGTCGGGGCCCTGTGCGTGGCCGGGGGGGGTGGGTGTCCGTCAGTCGTGCGGGGCCCAGTAGTCCGTCAGCCGGCCCACTCCGTGCTCCACGGACTTCCAGGAGCCGGTGAATTCGAGGATCGCGTACGTCGCCGTGGGGAAACCGCTCTTCGTCATGCGGGCCAGCACCTCGGGGTCGGCCTGTCCCGCGAGGGCGTCGGCGAGGGCGTGCATACCGGGGTTGTGGCCGATCACGAGGAGGTCGTTCACCTCGTCGGCGGTCTCGTTGAGCAGGGCGATGAGCTCGCCGGGCGAGGCTTCGTACAGCCGGTCCTCGTAGACGGTCTTCGGCCGGTAGGGCAGTTCCGCGACGGCCAGTTTCCAGGTCTCGCGGGTCCTGACGGCGGTCGAGCACAGGGCCAGGTCGAAGGTGATGCCGGTGTCCGCCAGCTTGCGGCCTGCGGTGGGGGCGTCCCGGCGGCCCCGCTCGGCAAGCGGCCGGTCGTGGTCGGACACCTGCGGCCAGTCGGCTTTGGCGTGCCGGAGAAGGACGATCCTGCGGGGTGTATCGACGCTCATGCATCCCAGCTTGCCACGGAATGCGCGCCGGGGCCCGGGGTGTTGACGACCACCCCCAGCAGGGGTGAACGGCCGGCGGCAGCGGTGGGGAGGATCAGAGGGAGAGCGCGTCCAGCACCCGCTCCAGCAGGTAGGCGATGCCCGGGGCTTCCGATGCGACGCCGACGGCATGGGCCTGGCCCGATCCGGTCATCAGCACCAGCAGGACGGCGAAGGCGGCGATCGGGAGTGTGACGGACCACCACGGGAGGCGCTTGCCGGTGCTGGCCGTGGGGCGGGCGGTGTGCATGGGGGCCGACATGGCCGCCTCCGAGGAGTGAACGGGTGTGTCTGAGGGACAACCTCGAACCTACGGAGTGCGGGCGCCCGCGCCCATCCGGTGAACTCCCCACTTCACCCTGAGTCCAGCCCCCTAGGGGATGGTGGGGCCAGCCCCACCACCGGCCCGGGCGCCGGTGCTCACGGGGAGGCGATCGTCGCGACGACGGCGATGATCACGGTGACGGCGAGCATCGCGCCGAGCACGATCAGGAGCTTCTTCTGACCGTTCCGGGGATTCGGGTCGAGTACAGGCATACGGCCAGTCTCGCACCCTTTGCCCCCTCCCCCGTGTCCGGGTTCCCCCCCCGTGCCCGCGTTCGGGGGCCGTGACGGCGGCCGGTCAGGCGGCCAGTTCCCGCTCGACCGTACGGTTGCGGCCGGCCAGGACACCGACGGCCATCTGCGGCACCATCAGGGTCGCCATCAGCCCGATCGGCAGGCCCCAGCCGCCGGTGGCGTCGTGCAGCACGCCGATGAGGAGCGGGCCGGGGATGGAGATCAGGTAGCCGATGCTCTGGGCGAACGCGGACAGCTTGACGACGCCCTGGTGGCTCTTGGCACGCAGCCCGATCATGGTGAGTGCCAGCGGGAACGCGCAGTTGGAGATGCCGAGCAGCAGGGCCCAGGCCCAGGCGCCGCCCGCGGGGGCGAGGTAGAGGCCCGCGTAGCCGGACAGGCCGCACAGGCCGAGGAAGACCACGAGGGGTCCCTGGTGCGTCAGCCGGGTGGCGACGCGCGGGATGACGAAGGCGAGCGGGATGCCCACCGCCATGGTGAGCGCGAGGAGGACTCCGGACGTCCCGGCGGAGATGCCGGCGTCGCGGAAGATCTGCGGCATCCAGCCCATGGTGATGTACGCGGCCGTGGCCTGGAGCCCGAAGAAGCAGGCCAGTGCCCAGGCGGTACGGGAGCGGACCATGCGCAGCCGGGTGGTGGGGACCTCGGCGGCCGACTCCAGGGCCTCGACGTCGGGGGCCTCGGTCTCCGGCTTCGCACCGGCGGCCGGCCGGACGTGGTCGCGGCCGTGCCGGACGGCGAGCGGCAGCCAGACGCAGAGCGCGAGCACCGCGAGGATGCCCCACACGGCGAGGCCGGTCTGCCAACTGCCGCCCAGCGCCTTGGTCAGGGGGACGGTGGAGAGCGCGGCCACCGAGGTGCCGATGGCGAGGGCCATCGAGTAGAGACCGGTCATGGAGGAGACGCGGTCGGGGAACCACTGCTTGACGATGGCCGGCAGCAGGATGTTGCTGACGGCGATGCCGACGAGGGTGAGCGCGCTGGCGGCGAGGAAGCCCGCCGTGCCGCCGGCGAAGGGACGCAGGAACAGGCCGACGGCTATCGCGGCCATGCCCGCGCAGACGATGGAGGCCGGGCCGAACCTGCGCGCGAGGCGCGGCGCCATGATGCCGAAGACCGCGAAGCAGAGGGACGGCACGGAGGTGACGAGGCCTGCGACGGCGCCGCTCATCCCGAGCCCCTTGCGGACCTCTTCGAGGAGGGGGCCGAGGCTGGTGATGGCGGGGCGGAGGTTCAGCGCGGCGAGCACCAGGCCGACGACCATGAGCCGGACGAGCCACACGGAGTACGCGGGCCTGCTCTTCCGCGGGGTGGGCGCGGGGGTGGTTCGGGGCTTCTGTGCGGTGCTGGGCTCGGGGCTCAGGGTCCGGGTTTCGTCGACAGGCATGGAACCATCATAGAATCATGGGATGATTGGTTGTCCAATCGTCACCGCTCGCCCCTCCGCCGGGACCGCCGCCCGCCCTCCCCCCTCGACCGGCGCTCGCCTCCCTGCCGCCAGACTGCCGTCCATCCCCTTCCGCCAAGACTTTCGCGAGGAGCATCATGACGCTGACCTCTCCCCGGCGTTCCGCACTCTCCGACCAGGTGATCACCGCCCTGCGGAACCAGATCACCTCCGGCGAGTGGCCCGTGGGGTCACGGATTCCGACGGAGCCCGAGCTGGTGGAACAGCTGGGAGTGGCGCGCAACACGGTCCGCGAGGCGGTGCGCGCCCTTGCCCACAACGGACTGCTCGACATCCGGCAGGGCTCGGGAACGTACGTACTGGCGACGAGCGAGCTGGCCGGGGTGATGCACCGCCGGTTCGCGGACGCGGACCCGCTGCACATCGCCGAGCTGCGCTCCACGCTGGAGTCGTCGGCCGGGCGGCTGGCGGCGCAGCGGCGCACAGACAAGGACATGAGGCAGTTGGACGCGCTGCTGGCGCGGCGCGAGCAGGCCTGGGCGTCGGGGGACGCGGAGCAGTTCGTGACCGCGGACACCTCGCTGCACCTGGCGGTGGTGGCGGCCTCGCACAACGACGTGCTGATCGCCCTCTACGCGGACCTCGGCGATCTGCTGCGGGACTGGTTGCGGGACGACATCGGGCACGAGCTGCGGCCGGAGGCCCATATGGACCACGCGCGGCTGATCGAGGCGATCAGGGCGGGCGACGGGGAGGCCGCAGCCGCCGAGGCCGCGAGCTATGCGCTGATGTGTCTGGCCGAGCGCGGATGCCTCACGGGGTGCGCGCACGCCTGAGGCTCTGGGCGCCGGACTCCTCGGCGCCGGGCAGCGCTGCGTCGGGCAGCCCTGCGTCGGGGGCGCGTTCGTGGCTGATCCAGGCGCTGCCGACTTCCTTCCAGCAGCGGCCGGAGAGCCGTACGGTCTCGGCCGGGCCCACCGTGACCGGGCCGCCGTCGGCGTCGATGTCCCACCAGCGGACGCATTCGGTGTGCAGCCGGACCAGATCGTCCTCGGGGTACGGGTTGTGGCAGTAGGCGACGACCCGGGAGCGCTCGACCGCCGTGCGGCAGGTGGAGCCGGGAGTCCGGGCGGGGGCGGGCTCGGGGGCGTCCTCCGCGGAGGACACGAGCGGCTCGGACGCGGGTGTTTCGGACACTGCTGACCTGACGGCCGGAGGAGTCCCGGGCGCGGGAGCGCCGGGGAGTGCGGCGTGGACCACCGTCCCGGCGAGTCCGGCCAGGAGCATCGAGGACAGGGCGAGCGCCGCTGTTCTTCTGCCGTACGCCGCCACCCGCCACCTCCTCCCCCGCTGTGCGCAGAAACGGGCCGGGTATGTCCCGGTTCGATCAGTCTGCGGTGAGTCTGCGTGGTTTTCGACTTGAGAGGCGCCTGACGAGCACGTCCCGTCGAGAAGGGTTGACAGGCCGATTGGCCTGAATATGTTACATGCAACATTGAGCATGCCGACGACCCCCTCTCGGGAGGACCTCCATGCACACCACGCATTCCTCGGACTCCGCCGGCTCCCTCCACTGTGATCTGCTGTTCTCGGGCGGGCGGGTGGTGACCGTCGACGGGCGGCGGAACGTGTACGAACCCGGCTCGGTAGCCGTGTCCGGAAACCGGATCGTGGCGGTCGGCCCCGCGGCCGGGACCGACGCCCTGTGGCAGGCGGACCGGACCGTCGACTGCCGGGGCAGGGCGGTGCTGCCCGGCTTCGTCGACGGGCACTCGCACCTCTTCCAGGCGCTGGCCAGGGGCCTGGGCGAGGGCCTGTCGATCTGGCCCTGGCTCTGCGGGTTCATGTGGCCGTACTCGATAGCCGTCGATCCCGAGGACGCCAGGGTGGCGGCCACGCTCGGGGCCGTGGAGGCGCTGCGTTCGGGCATCACCACCGTGGTCGACAACCACTACGCGCCGACCGATCCCGACACCGTGCTGGCCGTGGCGCGGGCCGTCGAGTCGGCCGGGCTGCGGGGCGCGATCGCGCGCGGGATGCTCGGCCGCAGGACGGACGTCGCCGCCTCCCGGGGCCTTCCCGACGCCCTGTACCGCTACTCCACGCAGGAGGAGCTGGACATCACCCGGGATTGCATGCAACGCCGCCCGCCGCGTACGTCGATGGTCGAGATCTGGCCCGCACCGCTCAATCTGAGCTACGTCGACCAGGACCTGGTCCGGGGTGCGGTGGAGCTGGCCGCCGAGTTCGGGACGCGCTGGCACACGCACTGTTCGGAGGGGGCCAAGGATCCGGCGAGCTATCTGGAGGCGTACGGCGTACGGCCCGTGGAGTGGCTGGCCAGGGAGGGGCTGCTCGACGGACGGGCCACTCTGGCGCACGCGGTCTGGCTGGACGACGCCGAGGTCAAGCACATCGGCGAGCGCCGGGCGGGGGTCTCGCACAACCCGGTCTCCAACGCCTATCTGGCCTCCGGGGTCATGCGGCTGCGGGCGCTGCGGGAGGCGGGAGCGGTGGTGTCGCTGGGCACCGACGGGCCGAGCGCCGGGCACCGCCAGGACATGTTCGAGGTGATGAAGCAGACCCTTCTCGGTCAGCGTCAGCACCATCTCGACCCGTCGGCCGCCCGCTGCGAGGAGGCCCTGGAACTGGCCACCCGCGAGGGCGGCAAGTACACCGGCACGGGCACCGGAACCCTGACCGTCGGCGCGCCCGCGGACCTCGCGGTCGTCGCCCTCGACCGGCCGCACCTGCGGCCGGTGCACCGCACGGTCGCCACGCTCGTGTACTCGGCGCGCGGCAGTGACGTGGAGATGACGGTCGTCGACGGGCGGGTGGTCTTCGAGGACGGCCGCTGTGTCCTGGTCGACGAGCCGGCCCTCCTGGAAGAGGCCCAGGAGCGGGCCGAACGCCTGGTCTCCCGCGCCGGTTTCGACGCGCTGCGCACCTCCTGGCAGCACTGAGCCCCGCGCGACAGCCCGGGCGAAGGCCCCCGCGCAGAAGGCCCCGCGCGGCAGGAGAGACCCCGCATCGCATCACCCCCGGCTGCCCGTCCGCGGCCCCCGTACGTGCGCACACACGGACCCCTGCCGACGCGTTCGGCGGGTGGAGGGAGAACGCACATGTCCCGCACCACAGAGCCAGAAGTGCAGGGCCCGCCCGCACAGGACCCGGTCGAGGCGGTGCCGTCGTTCTGGCGGCTCGCGGTCTACGGCTTCCAGCACGTGCTCGCCTTCTACGCCGGAGCGGTGGTGATGCCGCTGCTGGTCGCCCAGGGCATCGGGCTGCCGGACGAGGACATCGGACTGCTGGTCAACGCGTCCCTGCTGACCTGCGGCATCGCCACGCTCCTCCAGGCGGTGGGCTTCAGGGGGGTCGGCATCAAACTGCCGATCGTGCAGGGCACTTCGACCACGGCGGTGCCCTCGCTCGTCTCGGTGGGACTCGCGGCGGGCGGCGCGAAGGCCGGGATGCCGACCGTGCTGGGGGCGGTGGTCGCGGCGGGGCTCGCCCTGTTCGTGGTCGCACCCGTCTTCAGCAGGCTGGTGAAGTACTTCCCGCCGCTGGTCACGGGCACCATCGTGACGATCGTCGGCATCACCCTGCTCGGGGTGGCGGCCCGTCAGGTGGGCGGCGGCGATCCGAGTGCGAAGACCTTCGGTTCACCCGCCCAACTGGGCCTGGCCGCCGTCACGTTCGTTGTCATCCTGCTGCTGCACAAGTTCTCGCGCGGCTTCCTGGCCACCATCGCGGTCCTGGCGGGGCTGTTCGCCGGCACCGTGGTGGCCGCGATCCTGGGGAAGACGGACTTCTCGAAGATCGGGGACGCCTCCTGGCTCGGGATGGCGGCGCCGCTGCACTACGGCATCCGGTTCGACACTCTCGCGATCCTGTCGATCTTCATGGTCATGATCATCGTCGCGGTGGAGTCGATCGGGCAGTTCTTCGCGGTCGGCGAGATCGTCGGCCGCGACGTGGACGGCAAGGGAGTCACCCGGGCGCTGCGGGCGGACGGGCTGGCCACGGCGGTCGCCGGAGTCCTCAACTCCTTTCCCAGTACGGTCTATTCGCAGAACATCGGACTGATCAGGCTCACCCGCGTCAAGAGCCGCTGGATCATCGCAGCGGCCGGCGTGATCATGATCGTGTTCGGTCTGGTGCCCAAGATCGGGGCGGTCGTCGCCGCGATGCCCGCCTCCGTCCTCGGCGGCGCCACGATCGTGCTGTTCGCGACGATCGCGGTGGTCGGCGTGCAGATCCTGCTCCAGGCCGACCTCACGGACCAGCGGAACACCATCCTGGTGGCCGCGAGCATGGGCATCGGTTTCCTGCCGACCGCGTTCCCGCAGTTCGCCGAACAGATGCCGACCAGGCAACTGCATGCACTTTTTGAGAGCGGCATCATCCTAGGCACCCTCACCGCTGTCCTGCTCAACCTGTTTTTCCACCATTTGCGGCTTCCGGGAAGGCGGAAGGAAGCCGTCGCGCCCGTTGACCCGCCCGAACATTACATGCAACATGAAGACCACGCGAAGGACAGCGCGTAGCAGGACACGGCCAAACGGCAGCACAGGACCAAGAGGATGTGGGAGGCGGGCATGGCGACGGACAGGTCAGCGGTGAATCCGGTCGCGGCCGGAAGTCTGCTGGCGGAGCGCGCGTACGACGAGCTGAAGGCCGCCGTGCTGGCGAACCGCCTCCGCCCGGGCGACGCGCTGTCCGTGCCGGCGCTCGCCACGCAGATGGGCATCAGCCGCAGCCCCGTCAGGGAAGCCGTCCAGCGGCTCATCCACGACGGACTCGCCTCCCACGTCCCGCACCGGGGCGCCGTGGTCTCCACCGTCGACCTGGACGACGTACGCCAGCTGTACGTGGTCCGCGAGGTCATGGAGGGACTCGCGGCCCGCCTGGCCACCGAGCGGCTCGACGCCACCAAGGTCGGCGAGCTGCGCGACCTGCTCGAACGGCACGAGCGGGTGGTCACGTCCGACTACGACGAGAGCGCCCACATCGAGATGGACATGGCCTACCACCGCCTGATCCGCGAGGTGGCGGGGAACACCCACCTCACCGCCGCCCTCGACACCGTCCAGGGCAAGGCACACCTGGCCCTGCACTCGCTGTGGCGCAGCCCGGAGGCCCCGCGCCTCGCCGTCGCCGAGCACCGCCGCATCTTCGAGGCGATGACGGCGGGCGACCCGGACGCGGCGGAGCTCGCCGCCCGGGAGCACATCAGGCGGCTGCGGATCCGTCTCTCCCAGGCGGTCGCGGCGGGTCCCGACCAGGACGGCGGGCAGGGTCCCGGGATCCACCCGGTGGCGTAACTCCCTTACGTACGGCAGAACTTCACGCAGCACCTCGCACCACCCAACCCATGACGCGGAAGGGAAGTGACGAACCGTGAACACCACTACCGAAGTCCGGCACGGGGTGGGCGAA
Source organism: Streptomyces sp. NPDC054863 (assembly GCF_053610825.1). NCBI lineage: Bacteria > Bacillati > Actinomycetota > Actinomycetes > Kitasatosporales > Streptomycetaceae > Streptomyces > Streptomyces sp. NPDC054863. Next base: position 14,281 of record NZ_JBSGZD010000027.1, read on the forward strand.
AGCGTCCGGCGGCCCGACGGCCGGCTGAAGGTCAAGGGGGACTTCGCGTACTCCTCGGACCTGCACGCGGAGAACATGGTGTGGGGCGCGACGCTGCGCAGCCCGCACCCGTCGGCCCGGATCGTCTCCCTCGACGCGAGCGGGGCGCTGAAGCTGCCGGGCGTGGTCGCGGTGCTCACCCACGAGGACGTACCCGGGCATCCGCTGTACGGGATGAAGGTCGCCGACCAGCCGGTGCTCGCCAAGGACGTGGTCCGCTACCAGGGCGAGCCGGTGGCCCTGGTGGCCGCCGACCACCCGGAGACCGCGCGCCGCGCCCTTGGCCTCATCGAGGTGGAGTACGAGATACGGACCCCGCTGACCGACCCGGAGCACGCGGTCGGCGGCGAGGGTCCCCGCGTCCACGACCGGCGGGTGGACGGCAAGGACGAGTGGGGCAACGTGGTCCGCCACGTCCGGATCCGGCACGGCGACATGGCGGCGGCCGAGCGCCTCGCCGAGGTGGTCGTCTCGGGGACGTACGACGTGGGCATGCAGGACCAGGCCTTCCTCGGCCCGGAGTCGGGGCTCGCGATACCCGCCGAGGACGGCGGGGTCGACGTCTACGTCTCCTCGCAGTGGCTGTACGACGACCAGCGTCAGATGTGCTCGGCGCTCGGACTCCCGCCGGACAAGGTCCGGTTGACGATGTCGGGGGTGGGCGGGGCCTTCGGGGGCCGCGAGGACGTCTCCGTACAGATCCACTCCGCACTCCTGGCCCTGCGCACCGGCCGTCCGGTGAAGATGAGCTACCAGCGCGAGGAGTCCTTCTTCGGGCACGTGCACCGGCACCCGGCACGGATGTGGTTCGAGCACGGGGCGACCCGCGCGGGGAAGATCGTCTATGTGAAGGCGCGGCTGGTCCTCGACGGCGGTGCGTACACCTCCACCTCGCAGGTGGTCATCGCCAACGGCTCGTACTTCGCGGCGGGCGCCTACGACGTGCCGCACGTCGAGATCGACGGGTACTCCGTCTTCACCAACAACCCGCCCTGCGGGGCGATGCGCGGCTTCGGCGCCGTCCAGTCCTGTTACGGGGTGGAGTCCAACCTCGACAAGCTGGCCCGCGAACTGGGCATCGAGCCGGTCGAGCTGCGGATCCGCAACGCGATGACGACGGGGACGGTGCTGCCGACCGGACAGGCCGTCGACGGCCCCGCACCCGCCGCCGAGCTCCTGGAACGGCTGCGCGCCCGCCCCCTCCCCCCGCCGGGCGAAGGCGTCTTCTCGCTCCCCGGCGGTCTGAACAACACCACCCACGGCGAGGGCATCAGGCGCGGCGTCGGCTATGCGATCGGCGTCAAGGCGATCGGCTTCTCCGGCGGCGTCGACGACCGCTCGGTGGCCCGGGTCCGGCTCTCGCTGGTCAACGGGGAGCCGGTGGCGCAGGTGCACACCTCGGCCGCCGAGTGCGGCCAGGGCATCGTCACGATCCAGGCCCAGATCGTACGGACGGAGCTCGGCGTCGAGCAGGTGACGGTCCTGCCCGCGGACACCCGGGTGGGCGACGCCGGCTCGTCCTCCGCCTCGCGCATCAGCTGGATGAGCGGCGGCGCGGTGCAGGGCGCGTGCAGGGCGCTGCGCAAGCGGCTCACGGAGCTCGGCGAGGGCCCCCTGACTGAACTCCTCTCCGTACACGGTCCGTTGGAGGAGGAGTACGAGTACTCCCACCGCCGGACGTATCCCGTGGACCCGGAGCGCGGGCAGGGCAAGGCGCACATCGCCTTCGCGTTCGCCGCGCACCGCGCCGTCGTGGAGGTCGACACGGACCTCGGCCTGGTGAAGGTGGTGGAGCTGGCGACCGCCCAGGACGTCGGCAGGGCGATGAACCCCCTCGCCGTCGAGGGCCAGATCGAGGGCGGCAGTGCCCAGGGGCTGGGACTGGCCCTGATGGAGGAGCTGCACGTGAAGGACGGCAAGGTGCGCAACCCCTCCTTCACCGACTACCTCATCCCCACCATCGCGGACATGCCGGCCGTGCCCATCGACCTTCTCGAACTGCCGCACCCCGACTCGCCGTACGGCCTCAACGGGGTGGGCGAGCCGCCGACCCTGTCCTCCACGCCGGCCATCGCCAACGCCCTGCGCGACGCGACAGGTCTGGCGCTGGCCAGGGTGCCGGTGCGGCCCGACGACTTCACCCACAGCGAAGGGAGGTGAGGCGGGCCCTGCCCTGGGTCCCCGAACGGTTCACCACGGTCCACACAAGCAGTACGTACGACCAGAACCAGCAGGGAAGGAACAGCACCTTGATCATCGACACCCATATGCACCCGACCAACGTGGTCGACCAGGCGTGGAGGCACGACGGCGATCCGTTCACCGGGGAGCGCACCCTGGCGATGATGGACGGCCCCTTCATGATCAACGGGAAGCCGCGCCGGATCGACTACGGCTGCATCATGCCCCCGCCCGGCAACTCCGTGTGGCAGGACGGGATGCGCGGGGGTCGCGAGGGCATCCGCGATTACATGGCGTACATCACGAAGCTGGTCCAGGAGTACCCGGACCGCTTCATCGGGAACTTCATGTACAACCCGCGCTTCGGGCCGGAGAACGGCGCGAAGGAGCTGAGGTTCCACGTCGAGGAATACGGCTACAAGATGCTCAAGCTGCATGCCAACATGCATGCCTACCGCCCCGACCGGGCCCTGGACTGGCTGCGTCCGGTCCTCCGGGTCTGTGACGAGCTGGGCATCCTCGTCCTGATCCACACCGGCGACGGGCCGTACTCGATCCCGACGCAGTTCTACCCGATCATCCGGGAATTCCCGAACGTCAACTTCATCCTCGGCCACTTCGGTGTGCAGACGGGTGGCGTGTACTGCTTCGAGGCCCTGTACATGATCCTCGACTCGCCGAACGTGTACGGCGAGTCCGGCTGGCTCCTCCAGTCGCGCATCGTCGAATTCGCCCAGCAGATGGAGAAGCACCAGCTGGTCTTCGGCACGGACTCCCCGCCGAACGAACCCGGCATGTGGGCAAGGGAGTTGGAGGTGCTGTGCGGCCCGCCGCCGCAGGGCATGAACCTCTCCGAGGAACACCTGGAGGGCTACCTCGGCAACAACGTGGCGAAGCTGCTGGGCCTGGAGCCGACGCCGCCGCCGCGTGACCAGGAGGAGGCGCAGCTGCGCCTGAAGAGCACGTACGCGACGCTGGAGAACCCGTCGCCCTCGCGCGTGTAGCTCCCGGCAGGACCGGGGCGGCTCCGAAGCCCGGGAGGCTCGGGGCCGCCCCTTCTTCGCACAACGATCCATGTCGACATGTAGAGAATCGTGTAGAGAAGAGTGGTACCGCAATGCAGCAGCGCATCGGTCATCTCGTCCCCTCCACCAGCATCGGCGTCGAGCGCTGGGCGGCCCAGATCTGCAAGCCGGTGGCCATCGAGTCGGCGCACGCGGTCGCCCGCGCCTCGCTCCCCGAAATCATGAGCGGCCCGGCCATCGCACCGTCCCAGTCCGGCGAACTGACGCGCGCCGCAACCCAGTTGGCGGATGCGGGGGTGCGCGCCGTGGTGTGGAGCGGCAGCTCGGCGGATCTGCACGGCGCGGCGCACGGCAGGGCGATGGCCCGCTGGATCGAGCAGGTGACGGGGGTGCGCGCCTCCACGGTCACCCTCGGCCAGCTCGACCTGCTCGCCCGCCGCGACATCGTCTCCCTCGCGCTGGTCTCCCCCGGCTCCGAACAGACGGCCGGCCGTCTCGCGGACACCTATCTGGCCGCCGGCTTCAAGATCTCCTCGATCACCGCGCTGGGCCTGTCCACCGCGCGCGAGGCCGCCGAACTGCCGGTCTCCCGGGTGCGCCGCATGCTGCTCGACGCGGACTCGCTGGACGCGCAGTGCCTCGTGGTCGCGGGTACGGAGCTGCCGGTGGCACCCGTCGCGGCCCTGGTGGAGCGGGAGTTGGGCAAGCCGGTGTACGACGGGGCGCGGGTGGCGGTCTACACCGGTCTGGAGCTGCTGGGGCTTTCGGTGACCGCACCGGAGTGGGGCGAGATGTTCGGCGCGCCGCACCCGGCGGGGGTGTGCTGTGACACGCACTGAACTCCCGCCCGTCTCCCAGGACTTGCGGGATTTCCTGCGGGTGTACACGGCCGAGCACCCGGACGACGTCCTGACCGTGGAAGAGAAGCTCGTCGGCGAGGACGTGGCCGCGCTCGCCATGGAGCTGGCGCTGCGCGGCCGGGACGAGATGCTCGTCTGCCACGACGTGGCCGGCCTGGACACCACGGTCGTCACGAACGTCTTCGCGTCGCGGCGCCGGGTGGCCCGCCTGCTGGGAACGGATCCGGCGGGCCTGCACCAGGCGTACCAGGCGGCGTCGGCGCGCAGGTGCGAGCCGCGGGTGGTGCCGGACGGGCCGGTGCTTGAGGTGGTCGAGTCGGGCGACGGCATCGACCTCGCCGCTCTCCCGCTCCTCCAGCACTTCGCGTCGGACAGAGGCCCGTACGTCACGAGCGGGATCATCGCGGCGGAAGCGCCCTCGTACGCGAACGGCCGCTCCGGGAACCTGAGTTACCACCGCTCGATGGTCCACGGCCCGGGCGAGCTGGCGACGAGCCTGCACTCGCGCGGCCACCTGTGGCAGCTGCTGCGTCTTGCGGAGGAGCGGGGCGAGCGGCTGCCGGTGGCGCTGATACTCGGTGGACATCCGCTCTTCATGCTGGCCGCTTCGGCCCGGCTGGGTGCGGACACGGACGAACGGGACGTGGCGGGCGGGCTGTTCGGGGCGCCGCTCGATGTCGTACGGACGCCCAGGCACGGGATCCGGGTGCCCGCGAGCGCGGAGATCGTACTGGAGGGGTACATCGACCCGGCGCGGCACGCGGACGAGGGGCCCTTCGGGGAGTTCTCCGGCTACTCCTCGGACCGGTCGACGAACGACGTCCTCACGGTGGAGACGGTGCTGCGCAGGCGCGATGCGCTGCTGCTGGACGTGGTGGGCGGCAACACCGACGAACACCTGAATCTGGCCCGGATTCCGCGCGAGTCCGAGATGGCGCAGAAGCTGACGGACCGGTTTCCCGAGGTCACGGCGCTGTACTACCCGACGTCGGGGACGCACTTCCACGCGTACGTGGCGATGCGGGCGTCCCGTCCCGGGCAGGCGCGGCAGATCATGCTGGGGCTGCTGGGCTGGGACCCGTATCTGAAGACGGTCGTCGCGGTGGACGAGGACGTCGACGTCACGCAGGACTCGCAGGTGCTGTGGGCGATGGCGACGCACCTTCAGCCGCACCGGGACGTGTTCGTGGTGGACGGGCTGCCCGGAAGCCCCCTCGACCCGTCGTCGACGGCGGACGGGACCACGTCGCGGATGGCGCTGGACGCCACGCGGGGAGCGGGTTTCCACGGGGTGCGGATACGGGTGGACCCTCAGCGGGTGGCGCAGGCGCGGAGGGTGCTGGACGGGGGGTGAGGGACCGGGCGCCTCCGGTCTCGGTCTCGGTCTCGGTCTCGGTCTCGGTCTCGGTGAACGGGATGCCGGGGTGGGGGAATCCGCCATGCCGAGGGTCGGCATCGTGGTGGCTCAGCACATGGGAGCCGGGCGGACATCTCCCTACTCTTTCCGGCCATGACAAACAATTCCCCCGCCCTCGCCCCGGCTCCGGCCCCCGCCCCGCTGCGTGGCCGCACCGCCCTGGTGACCGGCGGCGGCAGCGGCATCGGCCGGGCCTGCGCGCTGGCACTGGCCGGGGCGGGGGTCACCCTGCACGTGGTGGACCGCGACGGCGAGGCCGCCAAGGCGGTCGCCCGCGAGACCGGCGGGCAGCCGCACGTGGTCGATCTGGCCGACCCCGACGCCGTCGACCGCCTCCCCTCCGGCGTCGACGTCCTCATCAACAACGCCGGCCTCCAGCACGTCGCTCCGCTGACCGAATTCCCCCCGGAGCGCTTCGAGTTGATCCAGCGGGTGATGGTGACGGCCCCTTTCCTGCTGCTCCGCCGCACCCTTCCGCACATGTACGCGCAGCGGTGGGGACGCGTGGTCAACGTCTCCAGCGTCCACGGGCTGCGGGCCAGCCCCTACAAGAGCGCCTACGTCGCGGCGAAGCACGCGCTGGAGGGGCTGAGCAAGGTCGCCGCCCTGGAGGGCGCCCCGCACGGAGTGACCAGCAACTGCGTCAACCCCGGCTATGTGCGCACCCCCTTGGTGGAGGGACAGCTCCACGACCAGGCCACCGCCCACGGCATCACCCCCGACCAGGTCCTGACCGACGTCCTCCTGGCCCGCTCCCCCGTGAAGCGGCTGCTTGAGGGCGAGGAGGTGGCGGCGGCCGTGCTGTGGCTGTGCGGCCCGCACTCCGCGTCCGTCACGGGCATCTCCCTCCCCCTGGACGGCGGCTGGACCGCGGGCTGACACTCCCGCCACACCCCGCGCACGCACCTGCACCCTCCACCTCTCCCGAAACCGGTGACCCACCATGACCGACACCGCGACACCCGGCTCTCCCCCGCGCACCGGCATCGCCCGCATCGTCGGCGCCAGCCTGATCGGCACGACCGTCGAGTGGTACGACTTCTTCCTCTACGGGTCGGCCGCCGCCCTCGTCTTCAACACGCTCTTCTTCCCCTCCGGCGACCCGCTGGTCGGCACCCTGATCGCCTTCGTGACCTATGCGATCGGTTTCGCCGCCCGGCCGCTGGGCGGAGTGGTCTTCGGGCACTTCGGCGACCGGATCGGCCGCAAGAAGCTCCTGGTGCTCAGCCTGCTGCTGATGGGCGGCGCGACCTTCGCGATGGGGCTGCTGCCCACGTACGAGACGATCGGCATCGGTGCGCCGATCATGCTGACCGTGCTGCGGCTGGTCCAGGGCTTCGCGCTGGGCGGCGAGTGGGGCGGGGCGGTGCTGATCGTCTCCGAGCACGGCGGCGACAGGCACCGCGGGTTCTGGGCGTCCTGGCCGCAGGCGGGCGCACCCGGCGGAAACCTGCTGGCCACGGGCGTACTCGCGCTGCTCGCCGCCGTGCAGTCGGAGGAGGACTTCCTGTCCTGGGGCTGGCGGATCCCCTTCCTGCTCTCCGGCGTGCTGGTGATCATCGGGTTGTGGATACGGGTCTCGGTCTCGGAGTCCCCGGTCTTCCTCGCCGCGCAGGCGACGGCGCGGGCGGACGCGGAGCGCGGGGTCAAGCAACAGGCCCCGGTCGTCGAGGTGTTCCGGCGGAGCTGGCGCGAGGTCCTCACCGCCATCGGCACCCGGTTCGGTGAGAACGTCTCGTACTACCTCCTCACCTCCTTCCTCCTCGTGTACGTCACCGCCCACCTCGGTCTCCCCAAGAGCACCGCCCTGAACGCGGTGCTGATCGGTTCGGCCGTGCACTTCGTGACGATCCCGCTGTGGGGCGCGCTGTCGGACCGGATCGGCCGGCGTCCGGTGACGCTGATCGGCTCGGTCGGCATGGCGGTGTGGGCGTTCGTGTTCTTCGCCCTGCTGGACGGGAAGTCGTTCACCGTGATCACGCTGTCCGTGACGGCGGGACTGCTGCTGCACGGGGCGATGTACGGGCCGCAGGCGGCGTTCATCTCGGAGATGTTCGACACCAAGGTGCGGTACTCGGGGGCGTCGATGGGCTCGCAGCTCGCGTCGATCGTGGCCGGGGCCCTGGCGCCGATCATCGCCGTCGGGCTGCTGAAGGACTTCGACACCACGCTGCCGCTGAGCCTGTATCTGGGCGGCGCGGCGCTGGTCACGACGGTGACGGTGTTCTTCGCCAGGGAGACGAGGGGCCGGGACCTGACCCGGAACGCGTCGGCTGCGCCGCAGGCGACGCCCAAGAGGGCCGCACCGGCCGAGCGCACCTGACCGGGGCGCGCCGGTCCACCCGCCGCTCCGCCCGTACCCCGGTCTTCTACCCCGGCCTTCCCGCACCCCGGTCTGTCGCGCCCGCGCGGGGCGCGGCAGGCTGGGGCGCGTCCCGTGTCCCCTCTCGTACGGACGGACCCCGCCGCCATGACCCGAGCCGCCGACGCGCTGCGCGAACTGCTCGACCTGCTCGCCTCGGGAGCCTCCGCCGAGCAGCTCGCGGCACCGGCCGCGCGGGCCCGGGCGGCCGACGCGCCGGGCGCCGCCCGGCTGGCGGAGGCCACGGAGGCGGCGCTCTCGGTGCGGCGCACCCTGGACCAGCACCGGCGGCGGGAGGCGGAGCTGGCCGCGCTGTTCGACACGGCGGGCGATCTGGCGGCGCTGCGCGGTCTGGACGCCGTGCTGCGCGCCATCGTCAGACGGGCCCGCACCCTGCTGGGCGCGGACGTGGCGTACCTGACCCTCAACGACCGGGCCGCGCACGACACGTACATGCGGGTCACGGACGGTTCGGTGTCGGCGGCCTTCCAGCAGTTGCGGCTGCGCATGGGGGACGGGCTCGGCGGACTGGTCGCGCAGACCGCGCGGCCGTACGCCAGCCGCGACTACCGCACCGACCACCGGTTCCGGCACACCGGGGCGATCGACAGCGGGGTGGGTGAGGAGGGGTTGCGCGGCATTCTGGGAGTGCCCCTGCGGCTCGGGGACCGGGTGATCGGGGTGCTCTTCGCCGCCGACCGGGCGCCCCGCGACTTCACGCCGGAGGCCATCGCGCTGCTCGGCTCGCTCGCCGACCACGCCGCTGTCGCCATCGACGGGGCGCGGCTGATGGAGGAGACCCGGGCGGCGCTCACCAGTGTGGAGGCGGCCAACGCCACGGCCCGCGCGCACAGCGAGGCCCTGCGCCGTGCCTCGGACGCGCACGACCGGCTCACCGAGCTCGTCCTGCGCGGCGGCGGAGTGGCGGACGTGGCGGCCGAGACGGCGGCGCTGCTCGGCGGCGGGCTGACGGTCCACGACGCGGACGGCACGGAGCTGGCCCGGGTGGGCGAGGGCGAACCGGCCCCGCCCGCAGGGGGGTTGGCCCGGTCCCGTACGAGCGGCCGGGCGGTGTACGCGGAGGATCGCTGGACCTGCGCGGTGGTCGCGGGAACGGAACTCCTGGGGTGCCTGGTCCTCACGGGACGGGGCGGACCTGACCCGGAGCGGGCAGAAGGCTCCGGGCCCGCCCCCGCGCCGCGCCCCGGGCCGTCCCCCGCACCCCGCCCCGAAGGGGCCCCCGCGCCCCGTCCCCTCCTCGCCGACGCCGACCTGCGTCTCTTCGAACGGGCCGCGCTGGTCACGGCGCTGGTGCTGCTGCTGCGCCGGTCGGTGGCAGAGGCCGAGGACCGGGTACGGGGCGAACTGCTCGACGATCTGCTGACCGCATCGTCCCGGCACCCCGACGGCGGCAGTCTCGCGCTGCGGGCCCGCCGGCTCGGCGTCGACCTGGCGAAGCCGCACGCGGTGGCTGTACTGGACTGCGCGCCACAGCTCAGAACCCGGCTGTCGACGGAGGCGGCCCGGCGGGCCAGAACTCTGGGAGCACTGGCCGGAACACGGGACGGCCAGGTCGTCCTGGTGGCCCCGGCCTCGCCCGCGGGGGTGGCCGTGCTCGCCCGCGAACTGGCCCACGACCTGGGCCGCACCCTGGACTCACCGGTCACCGTCGGTGCGGCAGGACCCGCCGAAGGCCCCGGCGAGCTGCCCGCCGCCCACGCCGAGGCGGTGCGCTGCCTGAACGCCCTGCACGCGCTGGGCCGGTCCGGGGAGGGTGCGGACGTCGTCGAGCTGGGCTTCCTGGGGGTCCTGCTGGGCGACCGCGCGGACGTCGGCGCGTACACCGCACGCATCCTGGGTCCCGTACTGGAGTACGACGAGAAGCAGGGAACGGACCTGGTCAGGACCCTGGAGGCCTACTACGCGCACGGGGCGTCGCTGTCGCGGGCGAGGGCCGAGCTCCATGTGCACGTGAACACGGTGACGCAGCGCCTGGAGCGGGTGGGCCGGCTGCTCGGACCCGGCTGGAACGCACCGGAGCGGGCGCTGGAGCTGCAACTGGCACTGCGGCTGCACCGGTTGAGCGGGGGCCGGGATCCCCGCCGGAGCGGGTGACCGCGCGACCGGCCACGACGCAGCCGCACCCGGCCGGCTCGCGGAACGGCGAAGGCGGGCGGGGGAATCTGCACCCCCACCCGCCCGATGGATCCGCTCAGGCGCCCATCATGTGCACGCCGCCGTCGACGTGGATGATCTCGCCCGTCGTCTTCGGGAAGAAGTCCGACAGCAGGGCGACGATGCCCTTGCCCGCCGGCTCCGGGTCACCCATGTCCCAGTTCAGCGGGGAGCGGGTGTTCCAGACGTCCGCGAGGTCGGAGAAGCCCGGGATGGACTTGGCCGCCATCGAGCCGAGCGGGCCCGCGGAGATCAGGTTGCAGCGGATGTCCTCCTTGCCCAGGTCGCGGGCGAGGTAGCGGCTGGTGGCTTCCAGCGCGGCCTTGGCCGGGCCCATCCAGTCGTACTTGGGCCACGCGAACTGCGCGTCGAAGGTGAGGCCGACCACCGAGGCGCCGCCGTTGAACAGCGGGCGGCAGGCCATGGTGAGCGACTTCAGGGAGTACGCGGAGACGTGCATCGCCGTCGACACGTCCTCGAAGGTGGCTTCGAGGAAGTTGAAGGCGCCCGGCGGGGCGAACCCGATGGAGTGGACGACGCCGTCCAGGCCGCCGAGCTCGTCACGGACGAGGCCTTCGAGGCGGTCCAGGTGCTCCTGGTTGGTCACGTCCAGCTCGATGACCTTCGCCGGCTTCGGCAGCTTCTTGGCGATGCGCTCGGTCAGCGTCGGGCGGGGCCAGGCGGTCAGGATGACGTTGGCACCCTGCTCCTGTGCCACCTTGGCCGCGTGAAAGGCGATGGAGGACTCCATCAGGACACCCGTGATGAGGATGTTCTTGCCTTCGAGGATTCCACTCATGGCGATCAGTGACCCATGCCCAATCCGCCGTCAACCGGGATGACGGCTCCAGTGATGTACGACGCGTCGTCGGAGGCGAGGAACTTCACCGCTGCGGCGATCTCCTCCGACTGCGCGTAACGACCGAGCGGCACCTGGGCGACGATGCCCTTGCGCTGCTCCTCGCTGAGTGCCTGGGTCATGTCGGTGTCGACAAACCCGGGCGCGACGACGTTGAACGTGATGTTGCGCGAACCCAGCTCGCGGGCGAGCGAGCGCGCGAAACCGACCAGACCGGCCTTCGAGGCGGCGTAGTTGGCCTGCCCGGCGGAGCCCAGCAGTCCGACGACCGAGGAGATCAGCACGACGCGGCCCTTCTTGGCGCGCAGCATGCCGCGGTTGGCACGCTTCACGACCCGGAAGGTGCCGGTGAGGTTGGTGTCGAGGACGGACGTGAAGTCCTCCTCGGACATGCGCATCAGGAGCTGGTCCTTGGTGACGCCGGCGTTGGCCACCAGCACCTCCACGTGACCGTGCTTCTCCTCGATCTCCTTGTAGGCCTGCTCCACCTGCTCGGTGTCGGTGATGTCGCACTTGACGGCGAGGAAGCCCGCCTTCTCCAGCTCGGCGGGATCACCCGAGCGGTACGTGATCGCGACCTTGTCGCCGTTGTCGGCGAAGGCGCGGGCGATGGCGAGGCCGATGCCCCGGTTTCCTCCGGTGACGAGAACCGAGCGGCTCAACGGATCACCCTTTCGATAGCGTTCTGGTACTGATCGAAACTATCGGTACCCGGGCTCGTACGGAGAATCGGGCCCTGACAGTGCGCTCCTCCGGTCGCTGTCGGGTTCCTACAGAGCAGCTAGGCGCCCCGATGCCGTTCCATCCGTCCTGGCGATCAGCTGCGCGAGCTGCTCGACCCGGGCTTCCAGCTCGGCGTACGGCAGGGTCAGGTCCAGGCAGTGCCGATGCAGTCTGATCTCGCCGCCCGGCACCGGGACGCGAACGGTGCTCGGCCGGCCGGACGCATTCGGCCGCCCCGGGGCGTACACCAGGTGCCCGTCCGAGAGCCCGAGCCGCACGCAGTACACCAGCACCTGATACAGGTCGTCCCGGACAAAGTCCTTCTTGTATTTGGCGTCCACTACGGTGACCGGCATGTCCACGCCATCTGGGCCGGGCAGGTAGTGGACCAGGTCGAGCTCCAGTTTGTGCCGCTTGCCCGCGTCGAGGTGATGCGACGTATCGGCAGCCTTCGCCCGTCCTCCCACCGTGCGGACCAGTGCCTCACCCACCGCCCGTGCCATGAAGTCCTCGTACACCCGCCACATCTGGAAGACCAGGCCGTCCACCGTGACGGTCCGCCCGTTCTCCAGCTCGTACGACGAACCGCCCATGATGAGCGCAGCCAGCGCCAGCACCGGCTGATAGCGCAGGTTGAGCCGGGTCCGCTGCCAGGTGGGCAAAGGCGTGCCCGGCACGGGTGGTGTGACTCCATCCAGTTGTACGGCGATCCCTTGGAGCTCCGCCCGGCGGACCGGATCCACACCGGGGACGCGCAGCAGCCGACGGACCGCGCCCAGCAGCAGCCGGTTCTCCGGGATGTCGGTGGTGTGGTCGTCGTACGTCACTTCCAGGGGCAGCGCGAGACCCGGGCGGCGACTGAGCTGTGCGGCGGCCCGTAGCCTGCCGCGCAGGAGCGGGAGGGTGTCGTCGACCTCCCGGTAGCCGAGGAGAACGCCGGCGCGCAGCGCCCGTTGGGCGGCCCGGGTGAAGCCGTGTGCGATGGCAGGCAGCAGGTCGGGGCGGGCGGCCACCTCCACCTGCCCCTTCTGCCAGGCCAGGCGTTGGGGGGCGTATCCGAGGAGGTACATCAGCCGGTCAACGGTCACTTTGGGGGCGATGGACAGCCGGACCCGCCCGGCACCTCGCCCGAGCCGAACCACTCCCACCTTGTCTCTGGCCCGCAGCTTCCAGAGGTCGTCGCTGCGGGCGGGCCGCATCTCGACGAGTTCGGACTCACTCAGCTCCCGCGCCTGTTCACGGTTGAGCTGCCATTCGGTCCACGGCTCCGACTGGCGCAGCCGGATGTCCGGTTCCTTACCTGTTCGCTCGCTCATGCGTCGGTGGCGCCCGTGTCGGGAAGGCCCACGGGCAGTCCGAGGTGTTCCCTGATGCCGTCCAGGCCGTACGTCTGCTGGATGTTGGTGTCGTCCCCCCAGTGGTATTCGGTGAGCAGCGGGATGATCTGGGTACGCCACAGGCGGTCCAGGGACTCGGGTCCGCGGTGGGCGAGCGGCTGCATGAGGTACGAATGACCGACCCGGAAGTCCCGGTCGGCAGACGGGCCGTCCGCGATACGGCGGTTGAGCTCGTCGAGGAGCAGCGCCGAATCCTGTGAATACCCCTTCGCTGTCAGCCAGTTACTCAACAGCCCCTTGAGTGGGGCGGATTCGGGGTGCAGCTCCTGGAATGAGAAGCGGCGGCGCATGGCGGCGTCCATGAGGGCGACGGTGCGGTCCACCGTGTTCATGGTGCCGATGATGTACAGGTTGGGCGGCAGCCGGAATCCCCGGCCCTCGTCGGATCCGTACAGAAGGTGGACGTAGTCCTTGCGGTATTCGAGGAGGAAGTACAGCTCGCCGAAGACCTTGGCGAGATTGCCCCGGTTGATCTCGTCGATGACCAGGACGAAGACTTCGGCGGGCCGGTCTTCCGCGGAGTCAGCGAGCAGCCGCAACGGGCCCCGGATCAGGTCGAACGCAAGCCCTGTGGGGGACTCGGCCTCCTGCCCCCTCGCCCCTGCGCCCGACGCGTTCTTCTCCGGACGGCGGGGGCGGAAGCCTTCGAAGAAGTCCTCGTAGGTGTACGCCGGATGGAACTGCACGAGGCGTACGGTGCCGAGGTTGCCCCCGGTCAGGTGACGGGCCAGTGCGCGTGCCGTCAGCGTCTTCCCCGTTCCGGGCGGCCCATGAAAAATCAACTGCCGTTTGTCCCGAAGGAGTTCGACACACTCCTGTAGCCAGGCGGTGTCGGGAAGCGTGAGTTCGGCGGCCAACTCCGCTGTTGCATCCGGGAGTTCGGCCTCGATCAGGGGCGGGGCAGTGGCCTTCTCGGGATCCGGGCCGGCCCACGGTTCCAGCTGGGAGGCGAATTCGCTGATGTCGACGATACGGGCGTTCGCGTCGTTGACTCTGCCCGTCAGCGCGTCGGGCAGATCGCGGACAAAGTCGAGCGGCTCGCCCAGGTTGCGCCAGTCGACGGACCGCGCATAGAGGGGCCCGCCGCTCTCCTTAGCGAGGTAGTCGACTGCTCCCCGCACCACCCCTACGTAGGCGTGCGGGCCGTCGGTGCACACCACGATGTCTCCCTCCTGTATCCGGGAGAGGAAGATGGAGAGTTCCTCGGCCTGCCGCTCGCGCTTGGCCGAGGTCGTGCCGGAGTATGCCTCGTCGACCGCCTTTCGGATCCTCTGCGGACCGGCACCTTGGGGAAGGGGGCCGAGGCGGTCGGCGGAGAGGGTCACCATTCCCTTTTCCCGCCAGAGGGTACGGATCAGGCTGGCGCCGTCCGGGCCGGCGCCCCGGATGACCCAGACACGGCGCGGCCTCGGCGGGATGATGTCCTGCCCGGACTCCTCGCCCAGCACCAGTGTGGTGAGCTCGTCGTCCGGAAGGCGCAGCTCCGGCTTGGCGCGTGCGGTGTCCACGGTGCTTCTGGTCTCGTCGAGCAGACCGTCCCGAAGGAGCAGGCCCTTCCACGTCTCCGTCTCGGTCGGCAGCAACGGCATACCGAAACCGGCCGTTCCGTCCTCGGACAGCGCCAGGTGCCAGCCCTCGGAGCGGGAGCCCTGGAGCGATGCGGCAAGTGCCTCCGCGTCGACGGAGTACTCGTCCGCAAGGGACTGCATCCCGATCCAGCGGTCGTCGGGCATCTCCGCGAGGAGTTTGGCCGCCGCGTCGAAGGGGTTCCGCTGGGTCTTCCAGTGGGTGTAGCGGATGGTCGCCTCGGACAGGAACGTCACCGGGTCGGAAAAGCTGCCGAGCGCTTGGACACCGAGGCCCGTCAGCCTCCACTTCCGGTTGGACCGGGTCAGCCAGCCGGCCTTCGTCATCCGGGTGGCGAGATAGTTGAGGTTGGTGTCGATCCCGCTCTTCGCACCGGACCCGAGCGCGTCCCACTCGTCATTCAGCGACGGGTCCAACTGGTGTACCCGTGCGCGCACTTCACGGAAGCGGAGGCCCTCTTGAAGATTCGCTTCCTCAGCAAGGATCGTTGCGACCCGGTGCAGTGCGCGAGCGGTGAGTTCGAAGGCAGTGGGCACGGCTTCCTCTCGTACGACGCCCAGGGCCGCGACTTGAGGCAGGGCGGGTACCGGGAAGGTACCCGCCCGTCACGCAGCGACAGTCACCGGGGTCGTTTCCGTGACTACACCATTGGTGATGACGAGCAGCAGGTCACCCACCGTCGCATCCCGTCCAAGCCCCAGTTCTGAGATCGGACGTGAACCGGGGATGTAACGCGTGGTGACGGGGACGAAGTGCAGTTGGTCCTCCTCGCCCTGCCAAGCGAGGATCGCCGTGGTCTCGTCTCCGCTGATCCGGGCTGCCACTTCATCCAACCTGTCGGGCAGGACCGCGCAGATCACCGTCAGCCGTTGCCGTTCCATCCGTGGGACGGCGGCGATCATGTCCAGTACGCCCGGCGCGGACAGCGTGCCCTCCATGAGGCGAGCAACAGCTGCACGGCCCTCCGTGCCCTCGTCACCTGCCACGGCATGGACGAACCGTACGATCGGCAGCCCGTCGTCGAGCACCTGCCGCCAGCGGGACAGCATGAAGTCGATGTGCAGGGCCTCCTCGCGGGTGGCCCCCGCATCACCCACGCCCTCGCCAATCAGCGTCAGCCAGGCATTGATCTCCGCCCACCGCCATACGAGGGAGCGTCCGACCGTGCCTTCCGGTTCGGGGAAGGGCAAGGCTTCCTGCCGCCGCTCGCCGTTGATCCATTGGAGGATGTTCTGCCTGCTGCGCCCGGTGCGGTCCGCGATGTCCGCCACCCCGACCAGATCGGGGTCAAGGCGCAGCAGCCGTAGCTTCGGCAGTTCCTTGTGGAACTTGACCACCAGGCGGTGCGCGGCGTCGATCGCGCTGTCACCGTCCATCGCCACGTCGAGCAGGTGCTTTCCTCGATGGCTGGTGAGCAGTCCGTCGAACTCGTCGAAGACGATGCCGACCGCTACGTCGTCGTCCACGCTGATGCCGTCCACGACGAAGAGAAACTCGTATTCCATCGCGCTCCCGCCCCCCTTAGACCGTGCTTCGAGTGCCCTCAGTAACCTCCGCGCCAGGGTGCGCCACCCCCACGAGGGCAGACTTACCCAGCTGTAGCGTGTTGTCAAACGACAACACCGCCCCCGAGGGTGCGGCGCGGGTCCCCTTCGGGGAGTGGGCACAGCTTCGCGCGCCGCGCAAGGTTTCGCGCAGTGCGCCCCGGGTTCTTCGCCGTACCCGGGACCGGGATGGTGAGGCAGCCTCCTCCGACACAGGGGCAGTACAGCCGCCCCCAGTGCCCTTCCTTGCGGAGAACCCAACCGGCGGCAACGAGCCGCTTCAGGACTTCGCGTATCTCTTTGTCCTGGTGATCCGCCGGTGACAGCTCACGCCCGACCATCCACCATCTCCCCAACACTCGCTACTGACACAGCAGTTGACTACCAACGCCGTGTGGCCGAGAGACTACTCCTTGGGTACGACAATCGACGAAATCGCACGTCGATACGGCAATTGGGGCGCCCGTTCGGTCTGGGAGGGTGCGATTCCGGTCGTACGGTCCGGGCGGTTCACGCGCGGCCGGCGGGGGCCGTTGCGCAACTTCAGACGTCGTGCGCGTCACGCGTGCCACACGGCAGGAGACAGCGAATCTGCTTGCCAACCGGCGTGAGGGCGACCTCCCAGTCGGGCGCGAGCAGGTCCACGAGGGGGAGCCCGCGCCCCGATTCGGCCTCCGGGTCGTCGAGTTGAACGCTGGTGCGGCGCGGGAGGTGGTGCCGGTCCGGGTCGTGCAGGCGGACCCACACTCCGGCGATGGTCGACTCGACCTCGACGACGAGTGGGACGTAGTCGCCGCAGGCCCGGACCGCGTTGCCGTACAGCTCGGAGAGGACGAGTTGGGCGGAGTCGACGAGGTCGGGTTCGACACCCGCACCGAGGAGCACCCGGCAGGTGAGAACACGGAGGGCGCGGAGATTGTGCGGCGAGGCGGAAAGGTGGAGGGCGAAGCCGGTGGGGGTGGGGGCGAGGTAGTGGCCAAGAGTGGCGACGGGGCTCGCGGGGAGCGCCGGGGTGTTCGCATTCATGAGCATCGAGGCACCTTTGCCTTGGTGGCATGTGCGGCCAACTGCCCGCAATGATCAGCTAATTGGCGATTGACCACATGCTGTCCGTAGCAGGATGCACCCATGGGGTGAGCAACTGCAAGATTGGGGTCCACTTCCCCAATTAGGAACATTCGTTCCATCGACTTAGGGCGTGGAATGGCGTCACACTGCACCCGTGGAGCAATCGTCAGTACCCGCACGAACAAGCTCCGGACCGTTTCCGCATCCGGAAACCCAGATAGGAGGCACACCCCGTATGCCGACAGTCCCGCTGGTTCCCACCGTGCGCAGACGGCGCCTCGGCAGCATGCTGCGGCGGCTGCGCAACGAATCCGGCATGAGCCTGGAGAGCGCCGCAGCCGCCATGAGCTGGGACACCGGCAAGCTCTCCCGCATCGAGAACGCCAAAGCCCACATCCGCGCTCAAGGGATCGCTCCCTTGCTGAAGCTGTACGGGGTTTCCGACCCTGACGTCGTCACAGCGCTGGAAGGCTTGGCGAAGGATTCCTCGAAAACGGGGTGGTGGCAGACCTACAACGGCGTTGTCACGCCTGCCTATTCGGACTACATCTCGCTTGAGTCCGACGCGGAGAGCGTCCGTATCTATGCGCCCCTCCTCATCCCCGGCCTGCTCCAAACCGCCTCGTACGCCCGGGAAACGATCGCCGCCAACGCCATCACCCGACGCCCAGAGGAGGTCACCGCCCTCACCGAGGTACGTCAGGCCCGTCAAGCGGTCCTCAGCCGGCCCGAACGCCCGCTGAAGCTCTGGGCGGTTATCGACGAAGCAGTCCTGCACCGGCGCTTCACCGATCGCCCGAACATCATGCGGGATCAACTGCAGCGGCTGCTGGACGCCTCCGAGGTACCAGGCGTCACCATTCAGGTCATGCCACTGGACGCCACCCCGCACCCCGGCGGAGCAGGGGCCTTCGACCTGGTCTCATTTCCCGCCCCCATTCCGACCGTCGTGCAGTTCGAAAACCTGAAGGGTACGAGCTACGTCGAGGGCACTGACGACGCCGAGCTCTACAGCGATGCGTTCGGCCAGATTGTCGCCGCAGCCCTGCCAGTGAGCGATTCACTGGCGCTCATCAAGCGAATGAGAGAAGGAACCGCCACGTGAACCGCATGACCAAGCACATTGATCTGTACACGCACGTCCCTCCCAAGTCGGCCTGGCGCAAGTCCACCCACAGCGCCGGTGAGGGCCAGTGCGTCGAGGTTGCCACACTGCCAGGGAACGGTCAGGCGGTACGGGATTCCAAGGACAGGGGCATCCCTCCTCTGCGCTTCACGGCCGCGCAGTGGTCTGCCTTTCGGGCCGGTGTCCTGTCGGGCGCATTCTGACCGGTGAAGGTGCGCAAGTGGCCGTCCGCCCGGAGGCACTCAGGGCAGACGGCCACTCTTCTACGGGGACGCGCTAGCTCTCACCGAAGAAGTCGAGCTGTATGTCGACTCCCTCGACCTCCTCCAGGCCGAACAGTCCGCCCAGTTGACCGCCGCCAGAAGGCTTTCTGCCCCTCCCCTTTACTGGCGCGCGCAGAGGCTGATGGGGGCGGGCCGGAGGGGTGGGCGGGGTCGGTGGAGCAACTCGGGTCAGAGGGCTGGTTCCCGGGTCGTGGCGGGGCCCTCGACCCGGGGGCGGGTCAAGCGGAGTCTTGTACGGGGTGCCGGACGCCATGGCTTCGTATACACGAATGATCTCGTCCTTGGTGCGCCGGAAGAGCTCCGGCTTCCGGTTTCGGAAGGCGCGGAAGCTGTCCAGGACGAGGTCGAGGTCGGCGCGTTCAATTCCGTAGAGGTGGAAATAGGCGGCGTCCAGTTCGGCGCGGATCTGGAATCTACGGTCGTCGTCCCAGAGGAAGGGAGCACCATCATCGTCGAGATAACGCGACCAGGGAATCATCTCGTAAGAGGTATAGGTCAGTTCAAGAACTCGTGTGCGAATCCACCCTTCAGGACTCACATCACCGAGCCAGCTAAGGGGGATCGTGTACTTCTCAGGCGGAAGAACTGGAAGCTGCTCGTACGTGAAGTAGGCGAGAGAGGCCCCTGCATATTTTTGCCTGGCTGAAAAATCAAGCACAAGGCTCGATAGATTAGCGAGAAGCAATTCCGGTGCGGATGCAGGAAACATCAGCGGAAGTTTATGCCCCACCGCAGTACGAGGAAGAACAGACGCAATAACTGTCCGCTCATCGGACGCTCTGCACACGTCGCGCCAGCCCAATAGCCAGTTGTGCGGCCACTCCTTACGCTGGTTCGCCACGTCCTCGGCCAGCCGTGCATCGACTTCGGCCTCATTCACCCAGTGTCGCGGCAGCGGAAGCGCCGTGGGGTCTTGGTGGGCCTCCGTGTCCAGCCTGGGGAGTGTGCCCTTGTTGATCTGAGCCTGGGTTGCATTCTCGTACGTGGCGAATCGCGCGTCGAAGTGGTGGGCGAATTTTCCCTCGTAGAGCGGAAGGTAGCGCTCCTCTTTCTTGGAGAAGACAGTCCCAGAACGTTCCCACTCGCTCCTACCGAGCTCTTCAGCGGAACGAAACGACTTCGAGTTGGTAGCCATGTCCAACATACGAAGGAAAGGGCCCATGCTCCACGCGTTGACTTCGGGTTCACCAGGAGCCTTGCGCCAGAGCAGCGGAACGGACTTGTGGATTCCCTCCAACACCCGCAAATGATCCCGACTCTCACACACCGGAGCAGTACGGCTATTGGGGTTGATGCGCCGAAATCCATCCGCATCCAGCGTGAACTCACGAGCATCCAGCTGATCCGGCCTGCGAGCCCGAAATGCCAGCCGGACCTGACCATAGTCAATCGCCGGTCCGCCATACGTGAACAAGCAGTACCGGTACTGGTTATGAACGTCCGCGAAGAGCTTCTCCTCGTTCTCCAGATCAAGCACCGTATGCAACTGCCGTCGCTCCACCAGATCCGAAAAGAACCCCGACGTCGTCTTGTCCGTCGCGATCCCCGTCGGCAGGACCAGCCCCGCCATCCCCTCAGGCCCGATCAGCATTCGTGCCTTCTCCGCGAAGACTGCGTACGTATTGACGTCGCCTCGGCCCGTCAGCGGGAAGATTCCCGAGTCCCGGAGCATGTTTGTCGTGCCCTTGGACTCGCGCTGGGCGATCAAGTACTCGCGGTGCAGCTTGCGGTCGGCTTCGATCTCGTTGCCGTGTTCGTCCTTCGTGTGCAGGAGTTGGCCGATCCGGTGTTCGCGCTCGCTCGCCGTTTCCGCGTCAGCGACGTACGGGTTCTGGGCGGCGAACCATTCCTTCTTCTGGATCTTGACGCGCTCCCACGGCGGGTTCCCCAGTACGCAGTCGAAGCCGCCCTGCCAGCCCGTCGTCGGGTTCGCGTCGTCCGCCTCTTCGTCCTCGACCCGGAAGATCCGGGGGAATTCCAGGTGCCAGTGGAAGAAGCGGTTACGGGAGACGATCTCGCGGAGCACCCGCTCCCCCGCGTTCTCCCGCCATTCCCTCTGCTCATCCGACTCCGGGGCCGACGCCTTGCCCATCACCGACAGCGGTGCCGGGATGCCCGGCAGCGGTTCACCCTGTTCCAGCTTCTTCAGCCGGGCCGTGGTGATCGGTTCCGGCGCGTCCGACCGTTTGGGCCAGATGAAGGCCGCGCACCACGCGTCGGCGACCCTCTTGAGCCGCTCCAGTTCCGGGTTGTGCTCGAACTCCCGGTGGCGCTTCGCCAGTTCACGGATGGACGCCAGGTCCGTACCGACCTGTTTGGCCGCCGCCTCCGCCGCGACACGCACCGTTGCTGTGCTAGTGCGGACCGCGGGCTCGCCGAGCCGGGTCTGTTCCCAGACTGCGACGCCCTTGAGCTCACTGCGGTTGCGGTCCCGGGCCTTGGTGACCACCTTGGGCTCGTCGCCCTCCAGCTTCTTGAAGGCGAGCTCCTTGATCCCCCCTTCCAGCAGCCGCGGTGTCGTACCGAGCAGTGCGTTGCCGACCTTGATCCGGTCGTCCAGGTAGGCGAGCGGCTGCCCGGGGTTCACGGACTCCAGCCACAGCGAGACCTTTGCGATCTCGGCGGCGAGCGGATTGATGTCCACGCCGTGGACGCAGGACTTCACCACCTTGGCCATGGCCGCGCGCACCTTCTCCGGCGCGGGCTCCAGTTCCAGCTCCGTACCGTCCATCTGCGCATATCGGAGTGCGATCCTGCGCGCCGCCGCGACCAGGACATGCCCCGAACCACAACTCGGGTCCACAAAGCGGATCTTGAGGAGGTCGTCGGGGTTTCCGGAGGCTCCATGACGCTCTATCACCGGGTCGAGCGCATTGTCGAGAAGCTTCTCGATGAGCACCGAAGGCGTGTAGTACGACCCGGTCGTCTTGCGCTTGCTGCCGGCCACCAGGTCCTGGAGCCAGAACTCGATTTTCGCGGGGTTGTGGCGCGGAATGAGTTCCAGCAGGGACTCGTAGACGCTGCCGAGTTCGTCGGCGCCGAGGTGGCGGTAGTCGACCCGGTGCTCGCGGCCCTGCTTGTCGTACGTGCGTGAGAGGAGCCTCACCGCGTCGAGCAGGCTCTCGTTCGGGAGGCGGGCCTCGCGCAGCGGCTCGGAGCCGCCGGGAAGGCGCGCCGGCTCTTCGGGACCCCTGTCGTCGACGCGGAAGTACAGGCCGCCGAGTTCGGGAAGCGCGAGGTGCGGGTGACCGCCGATCCTGCCGAGGGAGTCCAGGACGATGCTGCCCAGGCTCTTCCACAGGTCGATGTTCTGGTCACCCTTGCGGCGGGCGGCGATGCGGCGCAGGCGGGCGGTGGAGAAGCTGTTCGTGTAAAGGCGGCGCGCCTGTTCCAGTCGGGCGGCCTCCTTGCGGGAGGTCTTCTCGTCGGCCCGCAGCAGCAGCGCGTCGCGGTCCTCAGCGACGAACAGGAAGATCAACTGGTAGGCGAGGCGCAGCAGTTCGTGGTGGAATTCCTCGATCGCGGCCTTGCCGCCCCTGGTGAGAGCCTCGCCCAGTTCCGGGTTGGCACGCAGAAATCCGGTGCCGAGGATGCCGAGGGCGTCCTTCACCTGGTTGCGCAGCCGGTCGCGGGAACGGATGCCGGTCTCGATGGCGTAGCTGCGCCACCACTCGATGCGGCAGTCGGCGGGGGTGAGGGCGGCGACGTCGTCCACCGGGGCGGCGGCCTCGTCGAGGGTGCCCTCCTCGGCCTCTCCCTCTTCCTCGTCGGCGACCGCAGCGGCGCCGCGCCGCTTCTTCTCGGGCTTCGCCACCAGCTCGAAGCGCGAGGAGTGCAGCATCGCGTACATCAGCAGGAAGTCGGGGAACTGCTCCCCGCCGAAGATCGCGTCGAGGTTGAACTCGATGTAGGCGGACCCGACGATCGCGGTGGAGTCGCGGAGCACCCGCAGCACCCGGCCGTTGGAGAGCAGCCCCCACAGATGCGCGTCGGAGACGTTGAGGAGTTCCTGCACCATCGACTGGGATGCGCGGCTCTTGCCGACGTTCCGGTCGAGGTCGGTGTCCCAGCCGAGCAGGTGCACCGGAAGGTGGGTCTGCCACAGGTGGCTGATCTTGTACGGGTCCTCGCGGCCGGGCACCCGCATGCCACGCTTGGGCTGCGCGGTGCGTCCCGCGTAGCCGAGTTCGTCCAGGAGGACGCTCAGCCACTGCTGATAGGTGAGCTTCGTCGCCGCACCTGCGTCGCCGCCGCCTACCTTCTCCAGTTCCGCGAGCTGCTCACGGAAGGACTGGTAGGTGGCCCTGAGATAGTCCCACTTGCGGCTGGCGGCGTCCTCGATCCGTACGCCTCGTGGCAGGCCGTAGTCGGCCGGAGCGGCGCCGGGCAGCTCCCGGTCGCCGAAGCGGACTTTGTTGATGAGGTCCGGGGAGAGCAGGACGCCTT
The DNA here is from genome assembly GCF_053610825.1 of Streptomyces sp. NPDC054863. Taxonomy (NCBI): domain Bacteria; kingdom Bacillati; phylum Actinomycetota; class Actinomycetes; order Kitasatosporales; family Streptomycetaceae; genus Streptomyces; species Streptomyces sp. NPDC054863. Next base: position 37,374 of record NZ_JBSGZD010000027.1, read on the forward strand.
CGACGCGTACGGCCGTGCTCGCCGGGAGCTGGTCGGGGGCGAGATTGGTCACCTGGATCCTCCGGGACGCTTGACGTACACGTAAACGCCGAGCAGGTCCGGAGTCCCTGCGAGTTCGGCGGTGATGCGGCGGGCCGCGGCGGCGCCGCGCGCCCTGCCCCGCTCCCCCGCTGCCTCGCGGACGCCCTGGTGGGCGGCTTCGAGACGGCGGGCGACCTGTTGGCCGTGTTCCGCCAAGTGGTCCTTGACTTCGGGCAGTTCTTCCAGGGTGAAGGCGATCTGCTGGTCGCGCATGGAGCCGATGGTGTTGCGGTCGGGGGTCGCGTTCAGCAGAGCGGCCGTCTCTTCGTCGGTGAGCCATTCGCGGGAACCGTCCGCGCCGGTGCGCCAGGCCAGCAACTGGGCATCCTCGGCAACCAGTTGCTTGGGCTCCTCGGTGCCCCGTCGCAATCGGCGGCCGGGCAGGGTGAGGCGGAAGCGGTAGCGGACTAGGAGCAGCACGGTGCGCGCGTCGACGTCAGCGGTACGGATGACGCCGAGCCGTCGGGCCGGGCGGTCGTTGTCGCTCAGGCTGCTGTCGAGTGCGGAGTCCAGTACGTAGCGGGCGACGGCGCGCACTGCCGGATCCGTACGGAACAGGGCGTGGTCGCCCGCCGGGACCGGCAGGTCCTCGCGGAACACCAGGTCACGGTCACCCGCCGATTTGCCGCCGCGTCCCTTGCCCGCGGTGCGGGAGAGAATTTGGGCAGCGCCGGGCGCGACGGCCTGGTCTGCGTCGTCGTAGATGCCCAGTGCGTGCCTGAGGCCCTTGGGAAGCGTCCCGGTGGGGGCGGTGAAGCCGGTGCTACGGGAATCGGGGCGTACCGCCGATCCCAGCGCCTTGAGCGCCTCCCGGGTGAACGCGGCGATGTCGGCGGGCTCGCCGAGCGCCTGGCGGAGGGCTTCCAGTTCGTCCTTGACCTCTTCCGGGCGCAGGCTGCTGTGGGCGAACTTGGTGAGGACCTTGGATTCCCGGTCTGCGGCGTCCTCCCACTCCTTGTGCAGCTCGTCGCGCGCGATGCCGAACAGTTCCTCCGTGCCGAAGTCGAGCGCGAGCTGTTCGTCGTTGCCTTCGCGGCCCCGCAACAGAAGGCTCTTGGCAAGGGCCTGGAGTACGCCGTCCCCTCCCTTGGGAACGGGAACGACGACGCCGACCTGTTCGGCGATGTCCTGGTGCTTGCGGATGAGGACGTCGAGCACGAGACCGTCGACGCCCGTGTCGGTGTCGTACAGGGTGACGGAGCGGACCTTCTCCCGGGCCTGCCCGAAGCGGTCAACGCGGCCTTCGCGCTGCTCGTGCCGGGTCGGGTTCCAGGACAGGTCGTAGTGGAGGACCGCGCCGAAGTCGTCCTGGAGGTTGACGCCCTCGGAGAGGCAGTCGGTGGCGACGAGGACGTGCCTGCCGGTCTTGGCGGTGAGTTCGTCGATACGTCCCTGACGGGCATCGGGGTGGAGTTTGCCGGTCACCGCGGCCACGTGCACCCCGCGCCCGAGGGAGTCGGCGAGGTGCTCGGCGACGTACTCGGCGGTGGGGATGTAGCGGCAGAAGACGATGGGGTCGTAGCCGTCGACGAGGAGGCCCTTCACCTCGTCAACGAGGATGCGCAGCTTGGTGTCGTACTCGGGCCCGGCCAAGGTGGCGGCCCGCTCGGCGAACGCCTTGAGTTTCCGGCTGCCGCCGGCGTCGTCCAGGTCGTCGAGGAGGGAGCCGGGGACGGAGTCGAGCTGCTCACCCTCCCCGTCGTCGGTGAGTTCAAGGACGGCCGCCCGGCCGATCTTGTTGGCCTCCTCCACCGTGCGTGCGACGGCGACGGCGGACCGGACGGTGAGTGTCTGAGCTGCTGCTGCGGGCGAGGAGAGCACACAGCGCAGCAGCGCGAGTACGGACCACCAGGTGTGGCGCTGCCGCAGGGAGCCGTCGGGTCTGCGGACCTGTTCGCGGGCGTAGGCCAGTACGTCTGCGACGAAGCGGGCGTAATCCTCGTGCAGCTGGTAGGGCACTTCGCGCAGCATCCGGGCGCTGGGGAAGGGGGTGTCCTCGTCGAGGTAGTGCCGGATGTCGCGGCGGCGGCGCTGGACGAAGTGGCGGGCGAGCCGGTCGCGGTGGGAGGGAAGTGTCGGGTCCAGCCCCTGGAGGTTCGGGTCCAGGAGTCCGGTCAGCCGGGCGAAGGCCTCACTGTCGCCGCTGTGGGGGGTGGCGGTGACCAGGATGAGGTGGCGGTCCTCGTCCTTGGCGAGCTCGGCCAGCAACTCGTAACGCTGCTGCCCACCGGCGCCCGCGCCGACGCAGGTGTGCGCCTCGTCGACGATTAGCAGCTTGGGGCAGGTGCGCAGGAAGGCTTGCCGCCGGTCGGGCTGCTTGATGAAGTCGGTGGAAACCACCGTGCAGGGGTAGCGCTCGAAAAGGCTCTGCCCCTGCACGACGCCCTTCTGGAGCCGGGCGGCGGTAGACGGCAGGACGAGTTCGGCCTCCATGCCGAACTTCTCACGCAGCTCGCTCTGCCACTGCTCGGCGAGTGCGGGCGAACAGAGCACCGTCATTCCCGTCGCCGAGCCCTGCTCGATGAGCTCCTTGGCGATGAGCCCCGCCTCGATGGTCTTGCCGATACCGACGTCGTCGCCGATGAGCAGCCGTACGGTGTTCATCCGCAGCGCCATCATCAGCGGGACGAGCTGGTACTGGCGCGGCTGTACGGCAATGGAGGCGAGGCTGCGGAAGGGGCCTGCGCCGTGGGTGGCGGCGACCCGTAGGGCAGTCCGGAGCAGCCCGGCGGAGGCGAAGTCACCGACCTCGCCCGGTACAGGGCGGGGCGGTCCAAAACCGGGGTCCTCGATCTCCTCGGGAAAGAGCGCGGTGACGAATTCACGGTCGCCGTCGAGGGGCTGGGCGAAGACGACGGGTTCCCCCTCGGGAGTCGGCAACACCACCCAGTCGCGCCCTCGGGCAGAGACCAGGTCGCCGGGAGCGCGGTTGGCGGGAGGGGTCATCGGGCGCTCCGTCCGGTGCCGAAGACGTCCGGGTGTGCGCGCACGGTGCTTTCCCACTCCTCGCTGTCCGCACCGGCCCGGATCACGAGCCAGCCGTCGTTGATCAGACTGATTTCGGCCTGCCTGTCCAGGTGCAGACCGGCCGCAGTGTCCAGGTAGACGGCGACGTCGGCGCCGGGGAGACGGTAGACGATGTCCGGGTTGACCTGGGTCGATGCCTGGTCGGGTGCCGTCTCGTCGGGAAGACGGTGGCCTGCCAGGCTCAGCCATTCTACGAAGTCAGCGACCGGTCCCTGAACCTGTTCCCTCGCCGCCGCCAGGGTCGAGGCGCGCCTGGCGGCGGGAGTGACCTGACGCTCACCACGAGTGGTGGCGGCGGCGAGCCTGAGCAGGATTGGAACCGCCGCGTGCCGGTCGATGCGTGTGTGGAAACTCTGGTTGCTGTACGAGAGGAGACAGTCGTAACAGCCGAGCTCGCAGCGCTCGGACGCGTTCGGTGCGCGGTCCTGGTCCTTGCCGTCCAGGTCGTAGTGGATGATCGCCAGGGCCTCTCGGGCAACGGCGGCGACAGCTTTGGGGTCGTCGTGCAGCAGCCGCAGCACTCCGGCGCCGCCCTCGGCGCCCTCGATGAAGAGCATCCGTCCCCGCTGCTCCTCGTCGGGGAGGACCTGGCTGTCCAGCTCGGAGTCCTCCAGCTGGTAGTGGGCTTCGATGCCACGCTCCAGGGCGTACCGGAGGGTGACGGCCACGGTTTCGTTCTCGACCGGTTCGGACAGCCGGAGCACGGCGATGTTCTTGGTGTCCTCGACGTAGGGGATGACCTGGAGGGTACGGTCGGCCGAGGCGAAGGGGGTCAATACGTCGTCCTCGGCCGTTGCCTCCTGGAGCTCCCCGGCCTTCTTGGCGCTGAGCCACCTGCCCTGCACCGGATCGAGCCAGAAGCCCCGGTCGGCAGGGTGCTTGCGCTTGCGGCGGCCGACGTTGAAGACGCGGATGCGGGCGGTGTCTCCGTAACCCACCTCCAAGACCGGCCCTTCGACATCTGCCGTCGTGGCGTCCAACCGGCCGCCCGCCGAAGAGAATTGATAACCCGTCAGCAGCTCGAAGCCTGACTTGAGCCGCTCCTCCTCGTCCGAGGAGATCCGCCGTACCGGCGACGCCTGCACGGTGGAAAGGACCATGGTCCGGTTGAGGGTGAGTGAGAGGGAAACGTGGCAGTCGTCACACTGGTCCATACCCGGGTCGTACCAGGTGCCGCAGCTGCCGCAGATCTTGACATTGCTCGTCGCCACCTGACCAGGTGCGGATCCCCGGGGGACCTGGACCCGGTCGACCGCGTACCGCTGCCCCTCGTGGTAGATGAGCGCGCCCGGCCCGAACTCCGCGATGGCGATGAAGCGCGGACGCTGGATGTACGCGCCGTTCTTCTGACCGAGCTTGCCTTCGGCTCGCTGGCCGGGGATGTACGCGGCGAGCGGCAGCCGGGGGAAGGAGTAGCCCGGCAGGAAGCCTTCCGAGGCGAAGTAGCGGTAGGTGTAGAAGTCGCTGTAGGACTCCTCGCTGCTCTCGTTGCGCAGCAGCTTTCCCTGGCTCTCAGCCTCGGCCCGGCGGGCCTCCGCCTGCCGTCGCTGTCTCGGCTCGACGGAGAGATCACCGGCGATACGGTGCTGTTCCTCGCGTTCTGTGAGGGCCGCGCGGTAGAGGTTTCGCCAGCGTTCGCAGGCGTCGTCGAAGCGGCGCAGTGCCGAGCGCACCACGTCCTCGATCCAGCCGTCGTACCACCAGCTCGTGCGTTCCTCCAGTTCCGCGAGCATGGGGCCGAGTACCGCTTCGGCCCGTTCGATGGCACGGCGGCGGGCGGTTTCGCTGTCGAGCTGTCCGCGCACGGTGTCGTTGAGCCGCAGCGGCATGGGCTCGCCCGGAGTGGACGACCGCGACTCCGCGTCGATGATCTCTGTCATCCGGGGGCCGAGGAACACTCCGGTCTCCGCGAGCCAGATGGCGTTGACGTGAGAGCGCAGCAGTTCCTCGTTGGCGAGGTCGAGCCGGGGAGGGGTGACGTTGCCCGCGACCATCAGCTCGGGGCGGCGGAAGTAGTACTGGTCGTGGGCACTGCCCGTCGAGCAGTACGTGGTGACCAGCGCGGGCTGCCCGGAACGGCCTGCGCGTCCCGAGCGCTGGGCGTAGTTGGCGGGTGTGGGCGGGGCATTGCGCATGGCGACGGCGTTGAGGGTGGCGATGTCGACACCCAGCTCCATCGTCGGCGAGCAGTAGAGCAGGCTCAGGTCGCCGTCGCGGAAAGCGGTCTCCCGGGCCTCCCGCAGCGGGGCCGGCACCTGCGCGGTGTGCTCGCGGGCCTCGATGCCGACCAGTTCTGCGGCGGTCTCCCGGTAGAGGTCACGGAAGTACGTGTTGATCTGCGGCTTCGCACCCGGATCGCTGACTTTGCGCAGCGGGTCCGGCTCGGGCGTGAGTCCGTCGCCCGGGAGCCAGCGCAGCGCGGATGCCCGGACCTGGTGCCCGAGAGAGCCGTCCCGTTCCTCCCGGACAATCGCGATCAGGCCCTGGTTCTCCAGTACTCGGAGCAGGCTGCGGATCACCGCCCCGGCATCGGCGACGGACATCCGCTTCCCTGCCAGGTCGGGAATCTCCGAGAACTGGTCGGGGCGCCGCAGGAACCGGCCGAAGGCGCCGAGTCCGCTGAGGTAGATGGCCTCACCAGAAGGCGCCCCCTTTGGGCCACTGCCGGGGACAGCAACCCGGGACGGGACCCGGGGCTCCCTCTGCGGTAGCGCCCAGACCCCCTGCAAATGCGCCTCGGACTGACGTTGCAGCTGGTCAAAGCCTTCTTGAGTGAGTAGCTGCTCGTCCACGGCCAGCGAGCGACGCATTTCGTCGAGGAGGACCCGGGCAAGGTGTTCGCGATGCGTGGGCGAGTTCCCGGTCAGAGCGGGGTGAGCCCCCTGCCAGCACTCCTCGTCGGCGGCGATCTCTGGCAAGTCGGTGTACTCGAAGCGCAACAGCCCGGTCTGGGTGAGGTTGGGCATGGTGATCCGCCAGCCTCGTTCGAGGTCGGCGTTGACCCGGTAGGCAAGAACCGCACGCAAGGCGGAGCGTGCGGACTCCCGCAGGCTGTACTTCGCGCCCGGGTTCTTGGCGAACGCTTCCATCGGCAGTCCGAGTGCCTCTTCCACCGCCTGGGGCAGCAGATCATGACGGAGCCCCTGCGGCCCGGCGACGGCCAAAGCCCGATAAAGGGCTCCGCGGATCTGCGTGACCTGGGCGAAGTCGTTGAAATGGCCCGCTTGGAGGCTGGCGTCCTGCCGGTTGTCGACGAACGTCAGCAGCTTGCGGGCCCGCTCGTCGATGTCCTGTTGACCACGCAGAGAACGCACCACGCTGGCGCTGATGAGAGACACGGCAGAACTGCGGCCCTCGGCGGCGAAGGTCGCCAGTTTGGCGAAGTCCCTGGCTCGCAGTTGTTCGTGGCTGACCCGGCAGCGCAGGCAGAACCGGAAAGGGGCGGCGATCCACCAGGCCCGCAGCCCCTCATGCCCCTCTCCGGGCAGGACTGTGCCATCGGGCGCTACGCGCACTGCGCGAGGGCTGTCGCCGCTGCGGGCCTTGACGATCGTGCGCGTGCCGTCGTCGGCCGTCTCCACCCAGCTGTCCGGGAGCCTGGTCAGGATCTCTTCGGCAGCATCGGGCCAGGGCCGCTCGTCGCTGACGTACAGGTAGCCGTCGTTCTCCTCGGCAGGGGCTTCGGGGTCGCGGCGTGCGACGAAGCGCCGGCCCGCTGCCGTCTCCTCCCGGCTCACCACCAGGTACTCGTGGCCGCAATCGCGGCAGAAAGCCAGCGGAATCAACGGCTTTTGCCGCTGTTCGGGCACGCTGACCTGGTACTGGCTGGTCAAGTGGCGCTGTCCTGCGGGTTCGAGACTGGTGTAGACGGTATCGCCCTTGGAGAGGAACTGGTGCAGTCTGAAGGCGAACAGGGGGCGTTTGTGCACCGGGTGCACTACTTCGGCGCCGATTTTGAGCATTCCCTCAATGGCGGCCCGGCAGGTCGCTTCCGGCTGTCCGCTGTCTCTGGCGAGGGTCTTTGCCGCTGTGGGCACGGTGACCGGCGTCCGGCGGATCAAACGCCCGCCCGGACTGTTCTCCTTGTCGAGCCCGAAGGAGTCCTCCACCCACACGGCGAGCGGGTCGGTGCTCAGTTCCTTGTAGTCCCGGGTCAGCGCACCAGGGTCGTGAGCGGCCCGGCTGACTGCCTCGCCCAAGTGCCTCTTGCGTACGGCAGCCGAATGCCCCGACGAGGCATCGGGGTCGGTCGTCCGCTCCAGCGTCTCGCCGATAACGCGTTCCGACCGTACCTCCGTACCGAAGAGCCGGGAGGCGACATCGGCGACCTTCTCCCTGGCTGCTTCGAACGAGGCCGCGCTGGCCATGGTGGCGGACGTACCGATGCACTGGAGGTCAGGGGCGCTGCAGGCGTCACGCAACCGGCGGACCAGGAGCGCGACGTCCGCTCCCTGTCTGCCTCGATAGGTGTGGAGCTCGTCGAGCGCGAGGAAGCGGAGTCCCTGCGCGGCGCCAATGAGCTCTTGGCGCTCGCGCGGCCGGGTGAGCAGGTATTCCAGCATGACGTAGTTGGTCAGCAGGATGTCCGGCTTGGCGCGGAGAACGGCAGCCTTCTTCTCACCGTCCTCCTGTCCCGTGTAGCGGGCGAAGGTGACCTTCCGCTCGGCTTCGGGAATGCCCCAGTGCAGATAGCGTTCCAGCTCCAACCGCTGGCTATTGGCCAGCGCGTTCATCGGGTAGACGACGATCGCCGAGATGCCGTCGGGGTTGGGCCGCCGTAGCACCTCGTTCACGATGGGGACGATGTACGCCAAGCTCTTACCGGAACCGGTCCCGGTCGTCAGGACATAGGAATCTCCTGCGGCAGCCGCACCAATCGCTTCGCGTTGGTGCCGGTGCAGGGTCAGGGTCCTGGAGCCCGGGTCGTGCTCGTGCTCTTTCTTCCGGAAGTAGTCACGGCAGGGACCCAGCAGGACCCCGGTATCGACGAGGTGACCGACGGTCTCGCCGCCACGAAAGCTCGGATTGAGAGAGATTCGGGGGTCCGGCCAGCGGACCTTCCGCTCACGTTCGTCGTCCAGATGGCGCTGGATGTCCGGGTCCCGCACACCGACCAGCGAACTGGTGAATGCGTCGTAGTCCCTGATGAGGTTCTGGTGGACACCGAAAACATCCATCGTGACGCTCTCTCCCCTGTCTGCTCTGCGGCGCCGCGGCGACTCGGACGGCAGCCACTCGCACTCAAAACCCCCGGCCGACGGTAGTGATCAGCCTACTGCGCAGTGACGGGGGCGAGTCAGGGGAAACCTGTGCCCGGTCCCACGTGATGCACGACATGCTTCACTGCGGAGACATACCGAGAAGGGGAGTTTTACGTGGCTCATGAGGTCGATCAGACGTTTCTGGCACTACCCCTGCGCGCCCTCGCCGACGCCGCCCTCGCCAGGGCGCGTGCGCTCGGCGCCGACCATGCCGACTTCCGGTTCGAGCGGGTGCGCAGCGCTTCCCTGCGGCTGCGGGACGCCAAGCCGTCCGGGTCGTCGGACTCCACCGACCTCGGGTACGCGGTGCGGGTGGTGCACGGCGGGGCCTGGGGGTTCGCGTCCGGGGTGGACCTGAGCATGGACGCGGCGGCCCGGGTCGCCGGGCAGGCCGTGGCGATGGCCAGGCTGTCGGCGAAGGTGATCAAGGCCGCCGGGTCCGACGAGCGCGTGGAGCTCGCCGACGAGCCCGTGCACGAGGACCGGACCTGGGTCTCCTCGTACGAGATCGATCCGTTCGACGTGCCGGGCGAGGAGAAGTCGGCGCTGCTGGCGGACTGGAGCGCGCGGCTGCTGCGGGCGGACGGGGTGGCGCACGTCGATGCGTCGCTGATGGCCGTGCACGAGAACAAGTTCTACGCGGACACGGCGGGGACGGTGACGACACAGCAACGGGTGAGGCTGCACCCGGAGTTGACCGCCGTCGCCGTCGACCAGGCGACCGGCGAGTTCGACTCGATGCGGACGATCGCCCCGCCGGCGGGACGCGGCTGGGAGTACCTGACCGGGACCGGATGGGATTGGGAGAGCGAGCTGGAGCAGATTCCCTCGCTGCTGGCGGAGAAGATGCGGGCGCCGAGCGTGCGGGCAGGGGCGTACGACCTGGTGGTGGATCCGTCCAACCTGTGGCTGACGATCCACGAGTCGATCGGGCACGCGACCGAGCTGGACCGGGCGCTGGGGTACGAGGCCGCGTACGCGGGAACCTCCTTCGCGACCTTCGACCAGCTGGGCAAGCTGGCGTACGGCTCGTCGGTGATGAACGTGACCGGTGACCGGACCGTGGAGCACGGGCTCGCGACGATCGGGTACGACGACGAGGGCGTGGCCGGGCAGTCCTGGGACCTGGTGAAGGACGGCACGCTCGTCGGGTACCAACTCGACCGCAGGATCGCGAAGTTGACGGGATTCGACAGGTCCAACGGGTGTGCGTACGCCGACTCCCCCGGGCACGTTCCCGTGCAGCGGATGGCGAACGTCTCGCTCCAGCCGGATCCCGGCGGGCTCTCCACGGAGGACCTGATCGGGGGTGTGGAGCGCGGGATCTACGTGGTCGGCGACCGGTCGTGGTCGATCGACATGCAGCGCTTCAACTTCCAGTTCACCGGGCAGCGCTTCTTCCGCATCGAGAACGGGAAGCTGGCGGGTCAGCTGCGGGACGTCGCCTACCAGGCGACGACCACGGACTTCTGGGGCTCGATGGAGAAGGTCGGCGGCCCGCAGACGTACGTCCTCGGTGGCGCCTTCAACTGCGGCAAGGCCCAGCCCGGCCAGGTCGCGGCCGTCTCGCACGGCTGCCCCTCCGCCCTCTTCCGGGGCGTCAACATCTTGAACACCACGCAGGAGGCCGGTCGATGAGCCGCGCGAGCAGCAAGCCGTACGAGATCGTCGAGCGGGCGCTGGAGCTGTCCACCGCCGACGGGTGCGTCGTCATCGCCGACGAGCAGTCGTCCGCGAACCTGCGCTGGGCGGGGAACGCCCTGACGACGAACGGGGTGACGCGGGGGCGGACGCTGACCGTCGTCGCGACCGTCGACGGTGCGGAGGGCACCGCCACCGGTGTCGTGTCCCGGTCCGCGGTGACCGCGGGCGAGCTGGAGCCGCTGGTACGGGCCGCCGAGGCGGCGGCCCGCGCGGCCGGTCCGGCCGAGGACGCGCAGCCGCTGGTCGAGGGGGTGCCCGCGTCGAAGGACTTCCGGGACGCGCCGGCCGAGACGTCCTCGGCCGTCTTCGACGCCTTCGCCCCCGCGCTCGGCGAGGCCTTCGCCCGCGCCAGGGCCGGCGGGCGGGAGCTGTACGGGTTCGCGAACCACGAGATGACGTCCAGCTATCTCGGTACGTCGACGGGGCTGCGGCTGCGCCACGACCAGCCCAACGGCACCCTGGAGCTGAACGCCAAGTCCCCGGACCGTACGAGATCGGCCTGGGCCGGGCGCTCCACCCGCGACTTCCTGGACGTCGACCCGGCGGCCATGCACGAGGAGCTGGCGAAGCGGCTGGGGTGGGCCGAGCGGCGCATCGACCTGCCCGCGGGACGGTACGAGACGCTGCTGCCGCCGAGCGCGGTCGCCGACCTGCTCGTCTACCAGCTGTGGTCGTCGGGGGCCCGGGACGCGGTGGAGGGGCGCACGGTGTTCTCCCGCCCCGGCGGCTCGACGCGGCTCGGTGACACGCTGTCCGCGCTGCCGCTGACGCTGCGCAGCGATCCGAACGAGCCGGGCCTGGAGTGCGCGCCGTTCGTGCTGGCGCACTCTTCGAGCGGGGACAGTTCCGTCTTCGACAACGGGCTGCCGCTCGCCGCGACCGACTGGATCAAGGACGGGAAGCTGGAGCGGCTGATCACCACCCGGAACACCGCCGCCCTGACCAAGCTTCCGGTGGCTCCGGACATCGACAACCTGATCCTCGACGCGGGCGGCACCAGGACGCTGGACGAGATGGTGGCGTCCACCGGCCGCGGGCTGCTGCTGACCTGCCTCTGGTACATCCGCGAGGTCGACCCGGCGACCCTGCTGCTGACCGGTCTGACCAGGGACGGCGTGTACCTGGTCGAGGACGGCGAGGTGGTGGGCGAAGTGAACAACTTCCGGTTCAACGAGTCCCCGGTGGATCTGCTGTCGCGGGCCGGTGAGGCCGGCGTGACCGAGAAGACGCTGCCCCGGGAATGGGGCGACTGGTTCACCCGCGCCGCGATGCCCGCGCTGCGGGTGCCGGATTTCAATATGAGTTCTGTCAGCCGGGGCGTATAACCTCGGTCAGCACACACCGCACATCTGAGGAGATACGAGAATCGTGACGGACATCGTCGACGAGCTGAAGTGGCGCGGGCTGTTCGCCCAGTCCACCGACGAAGACGCACTGCGCAAGGCGCTCGCGGACGGCCCCGTCACGTTCTATTGCGGCTTCGACCCGACGGCCGCGAGCCTGCACGTGGGGCACCTGGTGCAGGTGCTCACCATGCGCCGGCTCCAGCAGGCGGGCCTGCGCCCGCTGGCGCTGGTGGGCGGGGCGACGGGGCAGATCGGCGACCCGCGGCCGACGGCCGAGCGGACGCTGAACGACGTGGCGACCATCGAGCTGTGGGTGGCCAGGCTGCGGGCGCAGATCGAGCCGTTCCTCGACTTCGAGGGCGACAACCCGGCGACGATGGTGAACAACCTGGACTGGACCGGCGGCCTGTCGGCCATCGAGTTCCTGCGGGACATCGGCAAGCACTTCCGGGTCAACAAGATGCTCACCAAGGACTCGGTCGCCCGCCGGCTGGAGTCCGAGCAGGGCATCAGCTACACCGAGTTCAGCTACCAGCTGCTCCAGGGCATGGACTTCCTGGAGCTGTACCGCCGGTACGGCTGCGTCCTCCAGCAGGGCGGCAGCGACCAGTGGGGCAACCTCACCGCCGGTCTCGACCTGATCCACCGGGTCGAGCCGGAGGCGGTCGTGCACGCGCTGGCGACGCCGCTGATGACGAAGGCGGACGGCACCAAGTTCGGCAAGACCGAGGGCGGCGCCGTCTGGCTGGACCCGGAGATGACCACGCCGTACGCCTTCTACCAGTTCTGGCTGAACGTGGACGACCGGGACGTCTCCAAGTACCTGCGGATCCTCAGCTTCCGGACGCCCCAGGAGCTGACGGAGCTGGAGCAGCAGACCGAGGAGCGTCCGCAGGCCCGCGCCGCACAGCGCGCGCTGGCCGAGGAGCTGACGACGCTGGTGCACGGCGCCGACCAGTGCGCGGCCGTCATCGCCGCGTCGAAGGCCCTCTTCGGGCAGGGCGAGCTCACCGAGCTCGACGAGCCGACGCTGAAGGCCGCTCTCTCCGAGCTGCCGCACGCGAAGGTGGAGGGCCTCGGCCAGGTCGTGGACCTGCTGATCGCGGCAGGTCTCGCCCCCAGCAAGGGCGGCGCGCGGCGCACCATCAAGGAGGGCGGTGCGTACGTGAACAACGTCAAGGTCACCGCCGAGGACGCCGAGGTCACCGCCGACCAGCTGCTGCACGGCCGCTGGCTCGTGTTGCGCAAGGGCAAGAAGAACCTGGCGGCGATCGAGGTCGCGGCCGGCTGAGCGGCGCCCTGGTCGGCGCTCTGGTCGGCGCCCTGCACAGTGCTCTGATCGGACATGGCC
>NZ_JBSGZD010000028.1:0-48508 GCF_053610825.1 Streptomyces sp. NPDC054863
GACACGTCATCGCGTCGGCCCCCGGGCCCGTACAAAAAACCGCTCAAACCCAGCGGAGCGCCTAGTCGCCGCCGTTGCCGGACGGCGTCGTCTTGGCGATCTGCATCAGGAACTCGGCGTTCGACTTCGTCTGCTTCATCTTGTCGAGCAGCAGCTCGATGGCCTGCTGCGAGTCGAGTGCGTGCAGCACCCGGCGCAGCTTCCAGACGATCGCCAGCTCTTCGGCGTTGAGCAGGATCTCTTCCTTGCGGGTGGAGGACGCGTCGACGTCCACCGCCGGGAAGATGCGCTTGTCGGAGAGCTTCCGGTCGAGCTTGAGCTCCATGTTGCCGGTGCCCTTGAACTCCTCGAAGATCACCTCGTCCATGCGCGAGCCGGTGTCGACCAGCGCGGTGGCCAGGATGGTCAGCGAGCCGCCGTCCTCGATGTTGCGCGCCGCACCGAAGAAGCGCTTCGGCGGGTAGAGCGCGGTCGAGTCGACACCGCCGGAGAGGATGCGACCGGAGGCCGGGGCCGCCAGGTTGTACGCACGGCCCAGACGGGTGATCGAGTCGAGCAGGACGACCACGTCGTGACCCAGCTCGACGAGACGCTTGGCGCGCTCGATGGCCAGCTCGGCGACGGTGGTGTGGTCCTCGGCGGGGCGGTCGAAGGTCGAGGAGATGACCTCGCCCTTCACCGACCGCTGCATGTCGGTGACCTCTTCCGGACGCTCGTCGACCAGGACGACCATCAGGTGGCACTCGGGGTTGTTGATGGTGATCGCGTTGGCGATGGCCTGCATGATCATGGTCTTGCCGGTCTTCGGCGGGGCCACGATCAGACCGCGCTGGCCCTTGCCGATCGGCGCGACGAGGTCGATGATCCGGGTCGTCAGGACGCCCGGGTCGGTCTCCAGACGCATCCGGTCCTGCGGGTACAGCGGGGTGAGCTTCTGGAACTCGGGACGGCCCCGGCCGCTCTCCGGCGCCATGCCGTTGACGGAGTCCATGCGCACCAGCGCGTTGAACTTCTCGCGGCGCTCGCCGTCCTTGGGCTGGCGGACCGCACCGGTGGTGTGGTCGCCCTTGCGCAGGCCGTTCTTGCGGACCTGGGCCAGCGAGACGTACACGTCGTTCGGGCCCGGCAGGTAGCCGGAGGTCCGGATGAACGCGTAGTTGTCGAGGATGTCCAGGATGCCCGCGACGGGGATCAGGACGTCGTCGTCGTTGACCTGCGGCGGGGCGTCGCTGCCGAACTCGTCGCGGCCACGGCGGCCACGGCGGTCCCGGTAGCGGCCACGACGGCCGCGGCGGCCACCCTCGAAGTCGTCGTCGTCCTGGGGACCGTTGTCACGGTCGCGGTCGCGGTCGCGTCCCTGGCTGCCCTGGCTGTTGCCGCCCTGGCTGCCCTGGCTGCTCTGACCACCCTGGCCGCCGCTCTGGCCGCCCTGGTTGCCGCCGCCCTGGCGCTGCTGGCGGCCCTGGTCGTCGCCGCCCTTGCCACCGCGGTCCCGGTCGCGACGGCTCTGCCGGTCGCCGCGGTCCTGACGGTCACCACGGCCCTGACGGTCACCGCGCTGACCGCGCTCGCGGCGGCCCTCGGCGTTGTCCGCGCTCTCTGCGGAGCGGTCGGTCTTGGTGTCCGTCTTGGTGTCGGCCTGCGCCTCGGCCTTGACCTCGGTCTTGACGTCACCCTTGGGCTCGGACTTCTGGCGGTCCGTCACCTCGCCTGCGGCGGTGGCCTGTTCGGGGCTGCCGGCCGCGGCGGTGGCGCGGCGACGGCGGCGCTCGCCGGTGGGCTGGTCGTCGCTGGCAGGCTGACCGGGAATGTCGATCTGCTGCTGAGCGACGGCCTTCTCGGCCTTCTTCTCGACCGGAGCCGCAGCTTCCGGAGCAGCTGCCTCAGTGGCCGTACGCGCCTTGGAAGTGGCGCGGCGCTTCGGCTTGGTCTCGGCGTCGCCCGAGTCGGCGCTCTTGGCCGGGGCTGAGCCGCCGGCCTGCGTCTCCTTGATGACCTCGATCAGCTGGCCCTTGCGCATCCGCGCAGTGCCCTTGATCCCGAGGCCGGACGCGACCTGCTGCAGCTCGGCCAGGACCATGCCGTCCAGGCCGGTGCCGGAGCGGCGGCGCCGTGGGGCGCTGCCGGTGGCAGCACCTGCGTCGGACGCATTGTCGACAGTCTTGTCGGCAGTCACGCCCATCAGATCGGTGGTGTCGCTCACGAAGGGTCCTTCCCTGGAGCGGACGTCGGCCTGTCTGGCTCGGCGACCGGTTGTGCTGTGCCGGCGGTCCCATATGGAGAACCGTGCCGGGGCGGTGGCCCGCCGGATGTGGCGGAGAGATAAACGTGCGTGGGGTTCCGACCCGAAGTCCCCAGTTGCCCCCTCTGGGAAGAACGCGGGGTGTCGTGCCGGTTCCGGAGCGTGCTCAAAACTGCTCAGGCAGGCTGCTCAGGCAGTTTGGGGAGGCTCCCGGAAGAAGATGGTCCCGAAGGGGACACGGTGCACCGCGCCGCAAGGGCGTCGGATGCAGACTTGAGATTAACACTACCGGCTCCAACAAACATTCCCCCTCTCGTCCACCGGCAATCACTACCGGCAATCACTCGCGGTCGGGCGGTGGCCCTATCCGACCGCGTCCTGCGGTGCGAGCGGAAGGACGCTCGCACCTGCGGCGTCCATGGGGAGCCGCTCCGCGGCCCACCCTTCGCCCGCCATCCGTACGACCTTGTCGGCCGCGGTCTCCTCGGTCAGTGCGAGGACCGTGGGGCCCGCACCGGAGATGACCGCAGGGACGCCGTGCGCACGCAGCCGGTTGACGAGTGCGACGCTCTCGGGCATCGCGGGAGTGCGGTAGTCCTGGTGCAGACGGTCCTCGGTGGCGGCCAGCAGGTACTCGGGGCGCCTGGTCAGGGCCTCGACGAGCAGTGCGGCACGACCCGCGTTCACGGCTGCGTCCACATGGGGGACCGTACGGGGAAGCAGGCCGCGGGCGGCCTCGGTGAGAACCGGAACAGAGGGGACGAAGACCACCGGAACGACCCCGTCCGCGGGGTCCATCCGCAGGGCCCGGGCGGCGCCGGAGTCCATCCAGGCGAGCGTGAAGCCGCCGAAGAGGCAGGCGGCGACGTTGTCGGGGTGGCCCTCGATCTCGGTGGCGAGTTCGAGCAGGGCCTCGTCGTCCAGCTTGGCGTCGCCGCCTATGGTCACCGCGCGGGCGGCCATGATGCCGGCGCAGATCGCGGCGGACGAGGAGCCGAGGCCGCGGCCGTGCGGGATGCGGTTGGCGCAGACGATCTCCAGGCCGCGCGGCTGTCCGCCGAGGACGTCGAAGGCGGTGCGCAGGGACCGTACGAGCAGGTGGCGCTCGTCGCGGGGCAGCGTGTCGGCACCCTCGCCCGCGATGTCGATCTGCAGGCCGGAGTCGGCGACGCGGACCACCACGTCGTCGTACAGCCCCAGCGACAGACCGAAGGCATCGAAGCCGGGGCCCAGGTTGGCGCTGGTGGCGGGGGTGCGCACGCGCACGGCGGCGGCTCGGAACGCGGGACCGGCCATCGCTCGACGATCTCCTTGTGTGGCAGGGGGCTGAGGGACCCGGACGGCAACAACAACGCGGCATATGCGGCGGGTCGGGTTCGGTACAGCCTATCGAAGGAAGGTTCCCTGAGGACATAGGGCGCACAGCAGGCGCACGATGCGTGTCGCTTCGGCGCCGTGCATCGGCGGATGCGGCTGCCCCGCCGGGGGCGCGTTGAATCTGCGGGTCCGTTGTGGCTGGTCGCGCAGTTCCCCGCGCCCCTGACGGGGCGTCCCGAAGGTGCGTTCTGCTACGCGAGGCCGAGCTTTTCGGCGGCGGTGGCGGCGTCGACCGGGACCGTGACGGGCTGGGGCGCGCCGGCCACCGCCCAGTCGGGGTCCTTGAGGCCGTTGCCGGTGACCGTGCAGACGATCCGCTGGCCCTTGTCGACCTTGCCCTCTTCGGCGGCCTTCAGCAGACCTGCGACCGATGCGGCCGAGGCGGGCTCCACGAAGACGCCCTCCTGGGAGGCCAACAGGCGGTAGGCGGACAGGATTTGACGGTCCGTCACCTCGTCGATGCGGCCGCCCGACTCGTCGCGCGCGGCGAGCGCGAAGTCCCAGGACGCCGGGTTGCCGATGCGGATCGCGGTGGCGACCGTGGAGGGGTCCTTGACGATCTCGCCGCGGACGATCGGCGCGGATCCCGAGGCCTGGTAGCCCCACATGCGCGGCGTACGGGTGGCCAGCTTGTCGGCCGCGTACTCCTTGTAGCCCTTCCAGTACGCGGTGATGTTGCCCGCGTTGCCGACCGGGAGGACATGGAGGTCGGGGGCGTCGCCGAGCGCGTCGACGATCTCGAAGGCGGCGGTCTTCTGGCCCTCGATGCGTACCGGGTTGACCGAATTGACCAGCGCCACCGGGTAGTTGTCCGAGAGCGAGCGGGCCAGGGTCAGGCAGTCGTCGAAGTTTCCGTCGACCTGGAGGATCTTGGCGCCGTGCACGAGCGCCTGGCCCATCTTGCCGAGCGCGATCTTGCCCTGCGGGACGAGGACGGCGCAGACCATCTGGGCCCGTACGGCATAGGCGGCGGCGGACGCGGACGTATTGCCGGTGGAGGCGCAGATGACGGCCTTCGCACCCTCCTCCTTGGCCCGCGTGATCGCCATGGTCATGCCACGGTCCTTGAAGGACCCCGTCGGGTTGGCGCCCTCGACCTTGAGGTACACCTCGCAGCCCGTGCGCTCGGAGAGGACCTGCGCGCGGACGAGCGGCGTGCCGCCCTCGCCGAGCGAGACGACCGGCGTCGTGGCCGTCACAGGGAGCCGGTCCCGGTACTCCTCGATGATGCCCCGCCACTGGTGGGTGCCCTTGATGGTCATGGGTCCTTACTCCCCTTCAACACGCATGATGCTGGCGACACCTCTGACGGTGTCGAGCTTGCGCAGCGCTTCGACGGTCCCGGAGAGGGCGGCGTCGGGCGCGCGGTGGGTGACGACGACGAGGGAGGCCTCGCCGTCCTTCCCCGACTGGCGGACGGTGTCGATCGACACGTCGTGTTCGGCGAAGACCGTCGCGACCTGGGCGAGTACGCCCGGCTTGTCGGCCACGTCGAGGCTGATGTGGTACCGGGTGACGACCTCGCCCATCGGGCTGACGGGCAGGCGCGTGTACGCGGACTCGCCCGGCCCCGTGGACCCGCCCAGCTTGTTGCGGCAGACGGCCACGAGGTCGCCGAGCACGGCGGACGCGGTGGGCGCGCCGCCCGCGCCGGGCCCGTAGAACATGAGCTGACCGGCGGCTTCCGCTTCCACGAAGACCGCGTTGTACGCCTCGCGGACGGAGGCCAGCGGGTGGGTCAGCGGGATCATGGCCGGGTGCACGCGCGCGGTGACCGACCGACCGTCGGCGGCGCGCTCGCAGATGGCGAGGAGCTTGACGGTGCAGCCCATCCGCTTTGCGGAAGCGATGTCCGAGGCGGTGACCTCGGTGAGGCCCTCGCGGTGCACGTCGCCGATCTTGACCCGCGTGTGGAAGGCGATTCCGGCGAGGATGGCGGCCTTGGCCGCGGCGTCGAAGCCCTCGACGTCGGCGGTCGGGTCGGCCTCGGCGTACCCGAGGGCGGTGGCCTCGTCGAGTGCCTCGGAGTAGCCGGCTCCGGACGAGTCCATCTTGTCGAGGATGAAGTTCGTCGTGCCGTTGACGATGCCGAGCACCCGGTTGACCTTGTCGCCCGCGAGGGACTCGCGCAGCGGCCGTACGAGCGGAATCGCGCCCGCGACGGCGGCCTCGTAGTAGAGGTCCCGGCCGTGCTTCTCGGCGGCGGCGTGCAGCGCGGCGCCGTCCTCGGCCAGCAGCGCCTTGTTCGCCGAGACGACGGACGCGCCGTGCTCGAAAGCGGTGGTGATCAGGGCGCGGGCGGGCTCGATGCCGCCGATGACCTCGATGACGACGTCGATGTCGCCCCGTTTCACCAGGGCGGTGGCGTCGGTGGTGATGAGCGCGGGGTCGATGCCCGCGCGCACCTTGGAGGGCTGGCGGACGGCCACACCGACGAGCTCGACCGGAGCGCCGATGCGCGCCGTGAGGTCGTCGGCGTGAGTCGTCATGATGCGCGCCACCTCTGAGCCGACCACACCACAGCCCAGCAGCGCCACCTTCAGCGGACGCGTACGCATCATCCGACCTCACTCCTCATACTTCTTACGGTGTTGACCAGTCTCACCCACCGGACGGGGGTTTTTATCCTCCGTCCAGTGGATGAGACAAGGATTCCACTAGCCGACATCGAGCCGCAGGAGATCTTCCTCGGTCTCGCGCCGGACGATCACCCGCGCCGCGCCGTCCGTGACGGCGACGACGGGCGGGCGCAGTGCGTGGTTGTAGTTGCTCGCCATGGAGCGGCAGTACGCCCCGGTGGCGGGCACGGCGAGCAGGTCGCCGGGCGCGGTGTCCGCGGGCAGGAAGGCGTCCCGCACCACGATGTCACCGCTCTCGCAGTGCTTGCCGACGACTCGCACCAGCATGGGCTCCGCGTCGGAACGGCGCGAGACGAGGGCGACGCTGTACTCGGCGTCGTAGAGCGCGGTGCGGATGTTGTCCGACATGCCGCCGTCGACGCTGACGTACGTACGCAGCCCCTCCAGGGGCTTGACCGTGCCCACCTCGTACAGCGTGAAGGCGGTCGGGCCGACGATGGCGCGCCCCGGCTCGACGGAGATGCGGGGCGTCCTCAGCTTTGCCGATTCGCATTCGCGAGTGACGATCTCGGTGAGCGCCTTGGCGATGTCGTGCGGCTCGCGGGGGTCGTCCTCGGAGGTGTACGCGATGCCGAGCCCGCCGCCGAGGTCGATCTCCGGCAGTTCCACCCCGTGCTCGTCGCGCACTTCCGCCAGCAGCTGCACGACGCGCCGCGCGGACACTTCGAAGCCCGCCATGTCGAAGATCTGCGACCCGATGTGGGAGTGGATCCCGATCAGTTCGAGGCCGTCCAGCTTGAGCGCCCGCCGCACGGCTTCGGCGGCCTGTCCCCCGGCCAGCGCGATGCCGAACTTCTGGTCCTCGTGGGCGGTGGCGATGAACTCGTGCGTGTGTGCCTCGACGCCGACCGTGACGCGGATCTGCACGCGCTGGCGCCTGCCGAGGCCCTGCGCGATGTGCGCGACGCGGACGATCTCCTGGAAGGAGTCGAGCACGATCCGCCCGACCCCGGCCTCGACGGCGCGGGTGATCTCCTCCACGGTCTTGTTGTTGCCGTGGAAGGCGATGCGCTCGGCGGGCATCCCCGCGTCGAGGGCGGTGGTCAGCTCCCCGCCGGAGCAGACGTCCAGATTCAGCCCCTCCTCCTTCAGCCAGCGCACGATCGCGCGCGAGAGGAAGGCCTTGCCCGCGTAGAAGACGTCCGCGTCGCTGCCGAACGCACCGGCCCAGGCCCGGCACCGCGCGCGGAAGTCCGCCTCGTCGAGGAAGTAGGCGGGCGTCCCGAACTCCTCGGCCAGGCGGGTGACTTCGAGGCCGCCGACGGTGACGACACCGTCCGCGTTGCGCGTGACGGTCCGCGCCCAGACCTTCTCGTCGAGGGCGTTGAGGTCGTCGGCCGGGGCGGTGTAGTGCCCCTCGGGGAAGACGTCGCCGTGGCGGGGGCCGGCGGGGTGGGCGGAACGGCTCATGCTTCTTCTCTCATCTCTTCACGCACGTCACAGGTGGTCCGGTGCACTGATGCCGAGCTGGGACAGGCCGCCGGCCAGCACCGCTCCGGTGGCTTCGGCGACTGCCAGCCGGGAGCGGTGGGCGGCCGAGGGTTTCTCGTCGCCGAGCGGCAGGACGTTCGCCGTGTCGTGGAAGCGGAGGAAGGCGTCGGCGACGGCGACGAGGTGCCGGGCGAGACGCTCGGGCGCGCCGAGACGGACGGCGGCGTCCAGCTCGACGGGGTAGCCGCCGAGGAGGGCGAGGAGTTCCGGGGCGCCGGTGACTGTCTCGTGCGCGGCCTCGTAGGCGGCCTCGTGCGCGGCCTCGTAGGCGGAGGAGAAGCCGAGGTCGGCGGCGTTGCGGTGGAGTGCGCGGGTCCGGGAGTGTGCGTACCGCACCCGGAAGAGGGGGTTCCGCTCGTGCTGGGCGAGCAGCTCGGCGTCGGGCGCCGGCAGCAGGAGCGCCCAGACGGCGGCGTCGTGGCCGAGCCGGGCACGGACGTCGGGGGCGGGTACGGGGGCGGCGAGCGCGTCGCTGCGTACGACACCGCGGTCGAGCAGCTCCCGTACGGCCTCCTCCCCCGCACTCGCGTCGAGCGTGAAGTTCAGGAACCCGGGCCCGGTGACCTCGACGGCGGCGAGACCGGGGGTGTCGGCCAGCCGCTCACGGAGAATCTCGGCGACCTCGCGGGGCGGCCGGTGCGCGGCGCGGGCGAGCCGCAGCGCCACGTTGCTGGCGTAGTCCCCGGTACCGCCGGGTCGGGTGCGCTCGACGGCGGCCCGCTCGGGCACCGGAGCGGGCAGCACATCCTCCTCGACGGCACGGCGCACGGCGCGCAGCACGGTACGGGAGAGCTCTGCGGGGGTCACGGGGCAAGCCTAGGCGAGGTGGGGGTACCTCCCGCGAACGGGTTTCAGCATCTGGGCAGGGCGCTGCGGGGTGCCACGGGGCCGTCACGGAGCCGGGGGCGTTCACGGGACCGGGGCCGTCACCGAGCCAGGGCGTTCACGGGACCGGGCCGTCACAAAGCCGGGGGCGTCGCAGGGCCGGGCTCCGTCACGGGGTCGGGGGCATCCCGTGCGCGGGCCGCCCGTATCCGGCGGGATACCTGCCGTCGGAGGACGGCGGTTCCTCCTGACCCGCCAGCCGCCGTACGAGCCGGACCAGTTCGGCGGGTTCGAAGGGCTTGGAGAGGAAGGCGTCCACCCCGGCGGCCAGGCCGCTCTCGACCTCGTACTGCGTACAGGCACTGACGATGGCCACCGGAAGGTGGCAGGTGCGGGGGTCGTCGCGGAGGCGGGCGGCGGCGGTGAGCCCGTCGAGCCGGGGCATCACCACGTCCAGAGTGATCACGTCCGGGCAGACCTGGTGCACGATCTCCAGGCATTCGGCACCGTCGGAGGCGGTCACGACCTCGAAGCCCTCCAGTTCGAGATTGACCTTGATCAGCTGCCGGATGACCTTGTTGTCGTCGACGACAAGGACCCGGCCGAACACGCCCGGCACTCTTCGAGAGTAGGCCGGACTCCCGCACCGCGTACGGGTTTTACCCACTTCCGCCCCGTGCGGGGGAAGCGCTTGCGGGAGGCTGACGTGCGGAACGCGCAGATATCTGTTCACAGGCACCTGCCACTAGCTGGTAAGGTTCACCACGTCGCCGACACACCGTGCGACACGCCCCCGTAGCTCAGGGGATAGAGCATCGGCCTCCGGAGCCGGGTGCGCAGGTTCGAATCCTGCCGGGGGCACTTCAGTCCGGACAGCGTGATCGGCGCAGCGTTCGGGCGAAGTGCCAAGTACAAAGGGTCGGACTCAGTTTCACTGGGTCCGGCCCTTTGTCGTTGTCCGCCGCTGCTCGCGAGTGAGTTTCGCATCGAAGCGACATGGGGGAACGGAATGACCGAAGGATCGGGCCTGGGCACGTACGCGCACCGGGTCCCTCATGCCGATCCGGGGACGCCGGACCACCGCGGCCCGGCGCGGTATCTGTGGTGGCTGGTCAGGATGCAGCGCAGGCGGGTCGCCCTCGGAGCGCTGTGGGGCAGCTCGTGGATGTGTGCGCTCATCCTGCCGCCGTACCTCATGTCCAAGGCCATCGACAGCGGCCTCAGGGCGGGCGACCGGGGGCAGTTGGTCCTCTGGGTCTCGGTCGTCCTCGCGGTCGGCGCGGCCGTCGCCGTCCTCGGCATCCTGCGGCACCGCACCATGACGCTCATACGGGTCGACGCGGCGTACCGCACGGTGCAGGTCGTCGTCCGGCACGTCACGCATCTGGGGGCGGCGCTGCCCGGCAAGGTGTCGGCGGGCGAGCTGGCCCATCTGCAGGCGGGGGACATCGGCCGGATCGCCCAGACGCTGACCGTCACGGGGCCCGGGGTGGGCGCGGTCATCGCCTACGCCGCGACCGCAGTGCTGCTGTTCCGCATGTCCGCTCTGCTGGCGCTCGTGGTCCTGCTGGGCGTCCCGCTGCTGGCCATGGCCATCGGCCCGCTGCTGGGGAAGCTGCACGGCGCGGAGGGGGCCTACCGGGAGAAGCAGGGCGAGCTCACCGCCCAGGCGGTGGACGTGGTGACCGGGCTGAGCGTGCTGAACGGCATCGGCGGGAAGCCGATGTTCGCCCGCCGCTACCGGGAGCGGTCCCAGGCCCTGGTGACCGACGGCTACCGCGTCGCCTCCCTCACCAGCTGGGTGCAGTCCCTCGGGGCCTGCCTGCCGGTGGTCTTCCTCGCCCTGGTCACCTGGATCGCCGCACGGATGGCTGCCGGTGGCACCATCACGGTCGGTGAACTGGTGGCCGTCTACGGGTACGTGGCCGCGCTCCTGGGCCCCGTGACGTTCCTCATCGAAGGTGCCGACGACCTTCCGCGCGGGCTCGTCTCCGCGCGCAGGGTGACCTCCATCCTGGCGATGACGCCCGACGTCGAGGACGGCGGAACGCCGGTGCCCGTACCCGGCGGCCCTGCCGACCTGCACGATCCGGTCTCCGGGCTGGTTCTTCCGGCGGGCCGGACGTCGGCTCTGGTGAGCGCCAGGTTCGACGAGGCGCGTGCGGTGGTCGACCGGCTGGGCCGCTACACGGACTCCGACGTCACCTGGGGCGGCGTCCCGCTGGCCGGTCCGGAGCTCGCCGAGGTGCGCCGCCACCTCCTCGTCGCCGACAACGACGCGTACCTCTTCGGCGGTTCGGTCCGCGCCGCCGTCTCCGTACGGGACCTCCATAGCGACGAGGACGTCGAGCGTGCGCTACGGGCCGCGGTGGCCGAGGACATCGTCGAGTCACTGCCGGACGGGCTCGAATCCCGGCTGGACAACCGGGCCCTCAACCTGTCGGGCGGCCAGCGGCAGCGGCTGAGGCTCGTGCGGGCGCTGCTCGCCGATCCCGAGGTCCTGCTCCTGGTCGAGCCGACGTCGGCCCTGGACGCCCACACCGAGGCCACCGTCGCGTCGCGGGTCAACGCCGCTCGCGAGGGGCGCACCACCCTCGTCGTCAGTACGTCGCCGCTGCTGCTCGGGCACGCGAGCCAGGTGTCGTACCTGGTGGACGGGCGCGTCGTCGCGACGGGCACGCACGGGGAGCTGCTCGCGGGGCAGCCCGGCTACCGGGCCCTGGTGTTCCGCGGCGCGGACGAGGACGAACCGGCGCCGGTCGGCGAAGGCGGAACGGTCGGCGAGAGCGCGTCGGTCGGCGAAAGCGAACCGTCCGGCGAAAGCGCGCCGTCCGTCCAGGCGTCCGGTGTCCAGGAAGGGATCAGCCGATGAGCGGCTCGCAAGAGATACCGCGGCTTCCGGTGGCCGACGGCCCTGCCGTGCGCCGGGCCGGCTGGGGGCTGCTCAGGGACGACGGCCCGGCCATGGTCAGGATCGTCGCCCTGACCTGTCTGGCCTCGCTGGCGGGCCTCGCGAGCCCGTGGCTGCTGGGGAAGATCGTCACCGGGGTCGAGCAGGGCGGCATCACTGCCTCCCGGGTCGACCGGCTGGCCCTGGCCGTACTCGCCTTCGCCGTGGCCCAGTTGGTGCTGACCCGGTACGCCCGCTACCACTCCCACCGGTTCGGCGAGCGCGCCCTGGCCCGGCTGCGCGAGGAGGTCGTCGACCGGACCCTCGCCCTGCCTGCCCGGGTGGTCGAGCAGGTCGGCACCGGTGATCTGGTGACCCGCTCGTCCGTGGACGTCGCCACCGTGGCCTCGACGCTGCGCAACGTGGCACCGGACGTGTTCCTCGCCATGGTGCAGGTGCTGTTCATCTTCGTCGCGGTCTTCGTGCTGCATCCGCTGCTGGGGCTGTGCGCGCTCGTGGGCATGCCGTTGGTCTGGTGGGCCGGCCGCTGGTACCTCGCCAGGTCCAGGGACGCCTATCTCGCCGAGGGCGCCGCCGCTTCCGACGTCGCCGAGGCGCTGAACGCCACGGCGCAGGGTGCCCGCACCGTCGAGGCGTTCGGCCTGCGCAGGAGCCGGGTGCTGCACACGGACCGGACCATCGACACGACGTACCGCGCGAGACGGCGCACCCTGTTCCTGCGCACCGTGCTGTTCCCCGTCACCGGATTCGCGAACTCGCTGCCCATGGCGCTGGTCCTCCTGGTGGGCGGGCTCGCCTACCTCGACGGTGCGGTCGGCCTGGGGGTGGTGGTGGCGGGCAGCCTCTACATGTGGCAGCTGGTCGACCCGCTCGACCGCGCGCTCAGCTGGATGGAGCAACTCCAGCTCAGCGGGGCATCCTTCGCCCGGATCAAGGGCATCGGCCTGGTCGCCGACGAGACCACGCCGGACGTGCGGCAGCCCGCCGACGACCGCATCGAGGTTTCCGGGGTGCGGTACGCGTACTCCGGCACGCACGGCGTGCTGGACGGCACGGTGGACGACACGCCGCACGACGTACTGCACGACGTCGATCTGACGGTGCGGCCCGGTGAGCGGCTGGCGGTGGTCGGTACTTCGGGCGCGGGCAAGTCCACCCTCGGCAAGCTGATGTCGGGTGTGGGGGCTCCGCGCACCGGGTCGATCGAGGTGGGCGGAGTGTCGGTCGCGGCCCTGGCAGCGGCGGGCGCGCTGGGCAACCGCATCATCCTGATCACCCAGGAGCACCACGTGTTCCTGGGGACCCTCCGGGAGAACCTCGCGATGGCGGCGCCGGACGCCGCCGACGGCGCCATGCTCGCCGCGCTCGCCATGGTGGAGGCGGACTGGGCCCAGGAGCTTCCGGACGGGCTCGACACCCGTCTCGGTGCGGGCGGCGTTCAGCTCGACGCCGCCCAGGCTCAGCAACTCACCCTGGCGCGCGTGCAGTTGGCCGACCCCCATACGCTGATCCTCGACGAGGCGACCGCGCTGCTCGACCCCACGACGGCCCGGCACGCCGAGCGCGCGATGGCCGCCGTGCGCGCCGATCGTACGGTGATCGCCATCGCGCACCGTCTGCAGACCGCGCACGACGCCGACCGGGTCGCCGTCATGGCGGACGGCCGCATCGTCGAGCTCGGCACCCATGACGAACTGGTCGCGGCGCAGGGGCCGTACGCGGCTCTCTGGCGGTCCTGGAACGGCCAGGACCGCTAGCCGGACAGGATGCGTACGGGCTGGCCCGGCGCAGCGGCACGGGGTTTCCATTCACGCGGATATCCCAGGGACACCTCGTAATGGGGCACCCCGTCCTGTCGGATCAATCGCGGAATGTGCAGATGCCCGTAGACCACGGCGGCGGCACGGAATCTCCGTGGCCAGTCCTCGGTGGCCTCGGTGCCGCACCACAGGGCGAATTCCGGATAGTGCAATACCCGGGTGGGTTCGCGTATCAGCGGAAAATGATTGATGAGAACAGTGGGCAAATGCTCCGGAACGGCGGCAAGGCGGGCTTCGGTCTCCGCCAGCCTCGCCCGGCACCACGCCTCGCGGCTCGGATAGGGGTCGGGGTGCAGCAGATACTCGTCCGTGCAGATCACACCGGCCTCGACGGCCCGCTCCAGCGCCTCTTCCCGCGTGCCGACCCCCGGCATCCGGAAGGTGTAGTCGTACAGCAGGAAGAGGGGGGCGATCACGACCGGACCGTCCGCGCCGTGCCAGACCGGGTACGGGTCCTCGGGCGTGACGACTCCCAAGTCCCGGCACATGTCCACGAGATGCCGGTAGCGCGCTTCGCCCCGCAGTGAAACGGGGTCGCCGGGACGGGTCCACAATTCGTGGTTCCCGGGAACCCACACGACCTTCGCGAAGCGGTCGCCGAGGCGGCGCAGCGCCCATTCGACGTCCGCGAAGTCGTCGCCGACGTCGCCCGCCAGCAGGAGCCAGTCGCCGTCCGTGACGGGGCGCAGCCGCTCGACCATTTCCTTGTTGTCGGCATAGCGGACATGCAAATCGCTAATGGCCAGAAGGTTTTCCATCCGGGACTATCACGATCCCTTCGAGTGAAAGGATCCTTGCCCGCAGGGTGGGGCGAGTCAATGTTATGTACGTCACGTCGAATTGAGTGGTGGTCAGGTGGGCGCCGGATGCGGTCGGGCGGGGTGCTCGCTCCGGTCAGGGCGGTGTCGGCTCCGGTAAGGCGGGGTGCCCGTTCCGGTCAGGCGGAGGTCCGCTTCCTGGCGGGCGCCTTCTTGGCCGGGGCCTTCTTCGTGGTGGTCGCCGTCTTCTTGGCGGCGGTCGTCTTCTTGGCAGCGGCCGTCTTCTTCGTTTTCGTGGCGGTCGCCGTCTTCTGGGCCGTGGCCGCCTTCTTGGCCGGTGCCGTCTTCTTGCGGGACTTGAGCTCCGTGACCTTCGCGGGCGGCTTCCCGGAGTCCGCGGACTCGCCGCGGGAGCTCTTGGCGGCCCGGACGCTGTTCTCCAGGGCCGCCATCAGGTCGATGACCTGGGCATCGCCGCCGGTCCGCTCCGTATCGGCGGGCGAAAGGGCGCCGCCGTTCTCGGACTTGGCCGCGATGAGTTCCTCCACGGCCTCGCGGTAGTCGTCGTGCAGGGTGTCGAGGTCGACCTCGCCGAGGGTGTCCATCAGGGCGTCGGCCAGGTCGAGTTCGGCGTCGCGGACGGTGACGTTGCCCTCCGGGGCGATGCCTTCCGGCCGGCGGATCTCGTCGGGCCAGAGCAGGCCGTGCATGGCGATGACGTCGTCGACGACGCGGAGCATGCCGAGCCGTTCGCGGCCTCGCAGGGCGAATTTGGCGATGGCCACCTTGCGGCTGCGGGCGAGCGCTTCCCGCAGGAGGGTGTACGGCTTGGCGGCCGGGACTCCGTTGGCGGAGAGGTAGTACGCCTGGTCCATCTGGAGGGGGTCGATGGAGGCGAGCGGGACGAACGCGACGATCTCGATCGTGCGGGCGGTGGGCAGCGGGAGCGCCGCCAGGTCGTCGTCCGTGATGGGGATGATCGAGCCGTCGGCGTCCTCGTACCCCTTGCCGATCTCGGCGGACCGGACCTCCTGCTCGTCCAGCTCGCACACCTTGCGGTAGCGGATCCGGCCGCCGTCGGCGGTGTGGATCTGGCGGAACGAGATGGCGTGGTTCTCGGTCGCGTTGAAGAGCTTGATGGGGATGCTGACCAGCCCGAAGGAGATGGCTCCGTTCCAGATCGACCTCATGCCTGTGATCCCTTTCGGTGGGATTCTTATGCTATGTCGCCCATGACGGAGGTGGAGGGTCGACGGCTGGCCCTCAGCAATCTGGAGAAGGTGCTCTACCCGGCCACCGGGACGACCAAGGGGGAGGTGCTGCATTACGTCGCCACGACGGCCGGGGCACTGCTGCCGCACGTGCACGACCGGCCGATGTCCTTCCTGCGCTTTCCGGACGGGGTGGGGGGCGAGAGGTTCTTCGCGAAGAACCCGCCGCCGGGGAAACCCGCCTGGGTGAAGACGGTGGAGGTGCCCCGGTCGGAGGGGGTGACGGCGCGGCAGGTGGTCGTGGCGGATCTGTCGACGTTGATGTGGGCGGCGAACCTGGTGGTGGAATTCCATGTTCCGCAGTGGCGGGCGGAGAGTCCCGGGGTGGCCGACCGGATGGTCTTCGACCTGGACCCCGGGGAACCGGCGACGGTGGCGGAGTGCTGCGAGGTGGCGCTGTGGCTGCGGGACCGGTTGGGGGCGGACGGCCTCGGGGCGTGGGTGAAGACCTCGGGGTCCAAGGGGCTGCATGTGCTGGTGCCGGTGGAGCCGACGGCTTCGGACCAGGTCAGCGCGTATGCGAAGGCGCTCGCGAAGGAGGCGGAGGCGGAGCTTCCGGGGTTGGTGGTGCATCGGATGGCCCGGGCGTTGCGCAAGGGGCGGGTGTTTGTGGACTTCAGTCAGAACTCGGCCTCGAAGACCACGGCCGCGCCGTACACCCTCCGAGCGAGGAGCGAGCCGACCGTCTCGACGCCAGTGACGTGGGAGGAGGTCGAGGACGGGCGGGCCGATGCCGGTTCGCTGGTCTTCCGGGCGGCGGACATCGGCGCACGGCTGGAGCGGTACGGGGACCTGCTGGGGCCCCTGCTCAACCCGAACCGGGCGCGGGGGCTGCCGCGAGGGGCGGGGGCGTAGGGCGGGGCCGTCGGCGTCGGGGCGTGGGGCGGGGCCGTCGGCGTCGGGCTGGGCCGTCGCGGTCGGGGGCGGAGAGCGGGGCCGTCGCGGTCGGGGGCGGAGAGCGGGGCCGTCCGCGTAGGGCTGGGCCGTCGCGGTCGGGGGCGGAGGACGGGGCCGTCGCGGTCGTGCGCGCGGGGCGGAGACGGGCTTCAGGGCGCGCCCGTCACACCCGTAGCCAGGTGTGGCGGTCGCGGGCGGAGGCGTACAGGGACTCGATGTCGGCCGGTTTGAGTACGCCGCCGATGCGGGCCAGGGCCGCGCCCGTCTCGCCGTCACGCAGGATGTGTACGTCGCCCGGGGGCGGGCCGCCTTCGACGCGGGTCGCCCCGACGACGGCGAGCACCGGGCGCACGGCCGCGGCGAGGGCGAGGGCCGCCCGTTCGGCGTCGTGGGTGGCGCGGCGCAGGTGCGGGGCGGCGGCGGGGGCTCCGGGGTGGAAGCGGCGGTTGCGGGCGGGGACGGTGTGCACGGCGAGGATGCCGGCGGGGCCGATCAGGAGATGGTCGAGGTGGGCCCGGCCGGGCAGCGGCACGCAGTGCAGGACCCGCCAGCCCACACCCTCCAGAGCGTCCAGCTCCTCGCCGATGCGCTGGAGCGCGGCGAGGGTCTCGCGGCGCGGGTCGGAGCGGAAGCGCCGGGCGGGCCGGGCCTCGTCCAGGGCCGTGTGCAGGTGCTCGCCGGGGCGGTTGGGGGCCAGGTCGTCGTCCGGGTGGAGGGCGAGGCGCACCAGGTCGGCGGAGGTGGGAACGGGCGGCGGACCGATGGTGAGGGGGCCGGTGACGTACGGCGCGAGGGCGGTCAGGACCTCCTCGCGGCGCCCTTCCGCCAGCAGGCTGACGCGGCCGGTGTCCCGGTCGTACCAGGCGATGCTCCGGCCGGTGGCGAGACTGACGTACAGTCGCGCGCCGCCGTGGCCGGAGGCCGGTGTGACTCGCAGTGGCTTCATCGTCCATCACCCCCTGCCATGGGAACAGGCGAGGGGCCTCCGGGGCAACAACTGGGCGTATACGGGTGGGAGTTGACCGGTAGTCGGCCGAGGGGCGGGGGCCCGGCGGCGAGGAGTGACCGGGCCGGGGAGACAGGAGTGACCGGGGCGGGAGGGAGGAGCCCCCGGGCGGGGAGGGAGCGGAGACAGCGGGTCGGGAGAAGTGGCGGGAACCCGTCGGGGGCGCCGGACGTTGCATCGGTACGGCCGGGGCTGGACCGGTCGCGGGGGCGGGCGCCGGGCCCGTTGCCCGGGGATCGGGGGCACGCGATGATCATTTTTGGCACCAAGGGGTACGTGTACCAGTTGGCGATGCTGATGCTGCTGTGCGGGCAGTGCGGCAATCCGGCGGCGCACACGCTGCGCAAGCGGGTCACGAAGTTCACGCTGTTCTTCGTCCCGTTGTTCCCCGTCTCGTCGAAGTACGTCACGCAGTGCACGTTCTGCGGGGCCGAGCGGCGGGTGGAGCGGGCGGAGGCGGAGCGGCTCCAGGCGCAGGGCGGGGACCCTGCGTTCGGACAGGGCCCGGGGCAGGGGCCCTGGCAGGGACAGGGCCCGGGGCAGGGGTCCAGTGGGATACCGCAGCAGCAGAATCCGTACCAGCAGGGGCTCTGACCTGCGGTGATGCTGGCCGTCGGGTGGCTGTTACACGAACGATGAACCTCTGCAATAGCGGACATTTAGGATTCATCGCATGAGTGCGACGAGTACGACGACCCAGCCCGGGGCGGCCAAGCCCGGCAAGCAGCAGCCCCGCACGGCCAGGCTCGTGGCCGCGTCCGCTCTCGCCCTCGCCCTCGGCGGCGGGCTCGTCGCCTGCGGAGGCAGCTCCTCCACCGCACCGGCCCCGGACGTGAACGTCAAGAACGTCGCAGCCCAACCCGCGGACCAGGGCCGACCGAAGGGCGGGACCGGGGCGGTGACCCCCCTCAAGGCATCCAGGCCGACCGGGCTGACCATCCCCTCGGCAGACGTGCGGACCACCAGCATGCTCGACCTCGGCCTGGACCAGAACCAGGAGCTGGAGGTCCCGTCGGTCGCCGACGCCGAGAAGCCCGGCTGGTACACCGGCGCGGTCACCCCCGGCGAGAAGGGCGCCTCGATCCTGGTCGCGCACTACGACACCGCCAAAGGGCCGGCCCTGCTGCGCAACGTCGCCAGGATGAAGGTCGGCGACGCGATCGAGGTGAGCCGGGCGGACGGCAGCACCTCCAGGTTCAAGATCCGCGAAGTTCAGCAAGTGGACAAAAAGGACTTCCCTACGAATAAGGTCTATGGAAAGACCGACCGTCCGGAACTGCGCCTCATCACGTGTGGGGGCCCGATCCGCGAGGGCCACCGTTCTGACAACATCATCTTCTTCGCCGACCTCATGAAGTAGGGGTGGGCAGGGAGGGGAGTTCTTGTTCCTCCGCCGACCCGATCGACGCGATCGGCCCGATGGGCGGTCCGCCGGACAGCCTGATGGGCGCTCCGACGGGCGGTCCGACGGACGCGGGGCCCCGGTCCGAGGACCGGCGCCGCCGCCCCCCGTCCCGACCCGCACGCTGCCGGTCCGTGCGGCCCGCGCCGCCGCACTGGTGGCCTTGGCGTCGGGCGCCGTTTCGGGCTGCGTCCAGGCGGGCGAGCTGAAGAGCGAGGGACCCACGCGCGCGGCCGTCGGGCCGGTGCGGCTGTGGCCGACGCTGCCACCGGCGAAGGCTCCGGCCGAGGACCTCGGGATGGCCGAGACGGAGACCGCCCAGGGCATCAAGGTGCCGGGCGGCAATGTGCACAAGGTCGATCCGGTCGCGGTGGTACGGGCCGAGGTGGCCGCGCACCCCGATACGTACAGCGGGCCCAGCGGGCTCTACGCGGAGACGGTGGCCAAGCTCGGCACCTGTGGCAAGAAGCCCGGGAACTGCCCGGTGCTGCCGCCGTACTACCGCGACCTGACGGGCGACGGCCGCGACGAGCTGATCCTCGGCATCACCATGCCGGAGGGCCAACTGGCGATCCGCGCCTATCTCGCCGAGAAGGGCGGGCTGACCCGGATCATGGGCACGTCGGACGCGGTGATCAGCGTGGCGTTCGCGGGCCGGGACCTGGTGCTGCGGGTGCCGTCCGGGATCACGGGCTACGAGTACCGGACCTCCTGGACCTGGGACGCGCGCCAGCACGCGATGCTGCCCACCCAGGACCAGATCGTGCACACGACACGGAGCCCGCACCCCCAGCGCTCGGGCCCGAACCACCACACGGGCCCGGGGACGGGGCCTGGCACGGGCCCGGGCACAGGACCCGGCACGGGCGCAGGTACGGGACCCGGCACGAACACGGGACCGGGCACGGGACCCGGCACAGGCGCAGGTACGGGACCCGGCACAGACACAGGGCCTGGCACGGGCGCCGGCACGGGGCGCGGATCCGGCACGGGCGCAGGACCTGGCACCGGGCCCGGCACCGGCGCGGGGCCCGGCACCGGCACGGGATCCGGTGCAGCCGCCCTCCCCGCCCCCTCCCCCACCCGGCGCGTCACATGAAGCGCGTCCGGCTGCGGTTTCCCGCCTGGACCGCCTCGCTCACCTGGAAGGCCCTCGCCTTCCTCACCGTGATGTGCTGCACCCTCGCCTTCTTCCTCGGCGCCCTGGTTCATGTGTCCGTGACCCACCAGACCGTCGAGCAGGCCCGCGAGAAGGCTCTGGACAAGCTGGACCGGGCCGCCGAGGCGTACGAGGCGGGCGACGCGCTGCCGCCCGGCACCGGGGTCGACCTCCCGGGGCTGCCCGGCTCCCTGCACGCCCTCGTCCGCGACGGCCAGCAGGGCACCGTCGTGGAGAACGACCTGGAGGGCCACCCCCGGATGTGGGCCGCCCGCGCCGCCGACGGCCGCACCCTGGGCGTCGCGCTGGACTACGGCCCCAGCGTGGAGACCATCACCGGCCTGGACCGGGCCATCCTCGGCTCCTCCGTACTGGCCATCGGCGCCACCCTGCTGGTCGGTGCCTTCGCCGTCACCCGTGTCACCCGCCGCCTGCACCAGACCGCCCGGGTCGCCCGCCGGATCGACGCGGGCAACCTCGACGCCCGGGTGAACGACCCCCGCAACCAGGACCCCGGCCGCCACCAGGACGAGGTGTCCACCGTCTCCGGCGCCCTCGACACCATGGCCTCCACCCTCCAGGGCAAGCTCCTCAGCGAGCAGCGCTTCACCGCCGACGTCGCCCACGAGCTGCGTACCCCGCTGACCGGGCTGACCGCCGCAGCCGGGCTGCTGCCGCCGGGCCGGCCGTCCGAGATGGTGCAGGAGCGGGTGGACGCGATGCGGCGGCTGACCGAGGACCTCCTGGAGATCTCCCGGCTGGACTCGGGCAGCGAACAGGTCGAGCTGGACCTCCACCAGCTGGGCCCACTGGCCGAGCGCGCCGTGCGCGGGACGGGCGCCGCCACCGAAGTACGGATCGTGCGGAGCGTGGGCGTGGAGACCGACAGACGCCGTCTCGAACGGGTGCTGGGCAATCTCGTCGCCAACGCGCACAAGCACGGCCGGACCCCGGTGGTGCTGACCGTCGAAGGTCCGGTCATCACGGTGCGTGACCACGGCTCCGGTTTTCCCGCCTATCTGGTGGAGCACGGGCCGCAGCGGTTCCGCACCGAGGCCGGTGGCAGCAAGGGCGGGCACGGCCTCGGCCTGACCATCGCGGCGGGCCAGGCGGAGGTGATCGGGGCCCGGTTGACGTTCACGAACGCACCGGACGGCGGGGCGCTCGCCACGCTCGTACTGCCGAAATCTCCCGCCCTGGACAATCCCCCACAAAGCAACACAAAGTGACACTTTGCGATCACTAAGTGTCGATTTTAGGGTGAAGCAAGCGAGTTGAGGGCCGCATCCCGCAACGGGACACGGCCACTCCTCCCTAGGAGGCAACATGCCCACCCCCAAGAAGCTGGCCCTGTACGTCGCCGCAGGTGCGCTGACCGCGGCCCTCGCACCCACCCCCGCCCTGGCCCTGCCCCTCACCGAGCAGCGGCCGGTCGCCGACCAGCAGCCGGTCACCGAGCAGCGGCCGGTCGCCGACCAGCGGCCCGCCGCCGAGCACCCCCGGCACACCGAGGGCCGGGTCACCGCGAGGCACGGCCTGAAGCTCCGCGACAAGCCCACCCGCAGCAGCCGCATCATCCGTATCGAGCCCTACGGCGCCACGGTCCACATCTTCTGCAGGACCACCGGCGACCACGTCGAGGGCAACGACCACTGGTATCTGCTCACGGACGGCACATGGGCCTGGGGATCCGCCCGGTACATCGTGCCGAGGGACGGGCACAGCCCCCGCTGGTGCTAGGTGCGCCGGGGGGGCAGGTGTGACGTCCCTGCCCCCTGATGACATATGCCGACATTCAGTACAAACGCTTGCTACGTTGCCGAGCATGACGGACGCGCCCCCACCCGATCTCCGCCTCCCCAAGCGCCGCGGCGTAGAGCTCTCGCTCCTCGTCGGCGCCGTCCTCATCGCCGTGCTCGGTTACTGCGCCACCGGCCTCGGCAAGACCGGCACCGCACCGCCCGACGCCCTGAGCTACGGGGCGGGCCTCGGCGTCCTCGCGCTGCTCGCCCACTTCGCGGTCCGCTTCCGCGCCCCGTACGCCGATCCGCTCCTCCTCCCGATCGCCGTACTCCTCAACGGCATCGGTCTGGTCCTGATCTACCGCCTGGACCTCGAAACACCGCAGGACCAGGCCGCGTTCACCCAGCTGACCTGGTCCACGCTCGGTGTCGGCCTCTTCATCGCGGTGGTCGTGCTCCTCCGCGACCACCGGGTCCTGGCGCGGTACGCGTACCTCTCGTGCGCCGCCGCCCTCGTCCTGATGGCCGTGCCGATCTTCTTTCCGGCGATCAACGGGGCCAAGATCTGGATCCGGGTCGGCGGACTCTCCTTCCAGCCGGGCGAGTTCGCGAAGATCCTGCTCGCCGTGTTCTTCGCCGCGTACCTGGCCGCCAACCGCAACGCCCTCGCATACACCGGCCGCACGCTCTTCTTCAAGCGCCTCCAGCTCCCGACCGGCCGGGTCCTGGGCCCGATCGTCACGATCTGGCTGCTGAGCGTAGGCGTGCTGGTGCTGGAGCGGGACCTGGGCACGTCCCTGCTCTTCTTCGGCCTCTTCGTGATCATGCTGTACGTGGCGACCGGGCGGACCGGCTGGATCGCGGTGGGACTGCTGCTCGCCGCGGTCGGGGCGTACGCCGTCGGCTCGATCGAACCGCACGTGCACAGCCGGGTCACCGACTGGCTGGACCCCTTCGCCTCCATCGAGGCGGGCCAGGGCCCCGGCCAACTCGCCCAGTCCCTCTTCGCGTTCGCGGCGGGCGGCATGCTCGGGACGGGGCTGGGCCTCGGCCATTCCATCCTCATCGGGTTCGCCGCCAAGTCCGACTTCATCCTGGCGACGGCGGGCGAGGAGCTCGGCCTGTCCGGGCTCACCGCGCTCTTCCTGCTGTACGCGCTGCTGGTCGCCCGCGGCTACCGGGCGGGCCTCTCGCTGCGCGACCCGTTCGGCCGGCTGCTCGCCATCGGTCTCGCGTCGATCGTCGCGCTCCAGGTGTTCGTGATCGCGGGCGGTGTGATGGGGCTGATCCCGCTGACCGGCATGGCGATGCCGTTCCTGGCGCAGGGCGGCTCGTCCGTCGTCACCAACTGGATCATCGTGGCGCTGCTGATCCGGGTCAGCGACTCGGCCCGCAGACCGCAGCCGACGGCCGCGGACACGGGGCAGATCGCGGCGGTGGCGGTCGACGACGACCCCTGCGAACACGGCGACGCACAGAGGAAGTGGAAGCAGAACTGGAAGGAGAGGCTGAAGGAGAACCCGCAGGAGAGCGCGGAGGAGAGCCGGCCTGAGAGTCCGCCGGAGAGCCTGACGGAACAGCTGATCCCGACGGAACAGCTGGAGGAGAAGAAGCCGTGATCCGCTACATCCGCCGGGCCGCCGCCTGCTGTCTGCTCCTGCTGGCCGCCCTCCTCCTGAACGCCGCCCGCATCCAGGTCTTCCAGGCCGAATCCCTCGACGACAATCCCGCCAACCGCCGCAAGAACATCGTCCGTTACGACCAGGCGCGCGGGAACATCCTCGTCGACGGGAAGCCGGTCACCGGCTCCAAGGACACCGGCGAGCAGCTCCGCTGGGAACGCACCTACACCCAGGGCCCGTTGTACGCACCGGTCACCGGCTACGCCTCGCAGACGTACGGCACCGCCTTCATCGAGGCCGCCGAGGACGACATCCTCTCCGGCACCGACCCGATGCTCGCCCCGCTCCCCTTCTGGGGGGAGATCACCCGCAAGCAGCAGCCCGGCGGGCAGGTGGCCACGACCATCCGGGCGGCGGCCCAGCAGGCCGCGTACCGGGGTCTGGGCGGGCGGCGCGGCGCGGTCGCGGCGATCGAGCCGGCGACCGGGCGGATCCTCGCGCTGGTCAGCAGCCCTTCGTACGATCCGGGGCAGCTGTCGGGGACGGGCCCCGCGGTCGCCGACACCTGGTCGGGCCTCAATTCCGCGACCGGCCAGCCGATGCTGAACCGGGCGATCCGGCAGACGTACCCGCCGGGCTCCACGTTCAAGATCGTGACGGCTGCGGCGGCGCTGGACGCCGGGGTGGTGACGGACATCGACGCCCCGACGGACACCCCCGACCCGTACGTCCTGCCGGGCACGCGCACCTCGCTCCCCAACGAGGCGAGCGGCTGCGAGAACGCGTCGCTGGCGGAGGCGATCCGGGTGTCGTGCAACACGGTGATGGCCCACCTCGGGGTCGAGGTCGGGCTGCCCGGGATGCTGGACACGGCGGGGCGCTTCGGCTTCAACGACAAGGGGATCCGGATCCCGTCGCCGGTGTCGGCGAGCAACTTCGACAAGAAGATGAGCGCCGACCAGCTGGCACTGTCCTCGATCGGCCAGTTCGACACGAGGGCGACGCCGTTGCAGATGGCGATGGTCGCGGCGGCGGTGGCGAACGGCGGCGACCTCAACAGGCCGCGCCTGGTGGAGAGTACGGCGACGCGGGCGGGCAGCGTCGTCTCGCAGACGGCCACCCGCTCCTACCAGCAGGCGATGAATCCTGCGACGGCGATGCAGCTCCAGAAGATGATGGTCGACGTCGTCGAGAACGGCACGGGCGGCAATGCGGCGATCCCGGGCGTGACGGTCGGCGGCAAGACGGGCACGGCACAGCACGGGGTGGGCAACTCCGGTATCCCGTACGCCTGGTTCATCTCCTGGGCGCAGAAGCCGGACGCCGGGCAGGCGGGGGTGGCGGTCGCGGTGGTGGTGGAGGACTCGCAGGCGCGCCGCGGGGACATCACGGGCGGCGGGCTCGCGGCGCCGATCGCCAGGTCGGTGATGCAGGCGGTGCTGGCAGACTGATCCACAGGGGCACTCGCGCGGTGGGCCTCACGCGCCGGGGGCTCGCGCGGGGTCCCCCACGGAGGTTCTCAGACGGAGGTTCCGGATGGATGTGCAGCAGTCGCTGGCGCGGATCGCGGAGCTCGATCCGCACCTCTGCGCGTTCCTGGAGGTGTGGGAGGACGCGTCGCCGGTGTCCGCGGACCGGGAACTCCCCCTGTACGGAACGCCCTTCGCGGTGAAGGGGCCTTCGGGGGTACGTTCCTACGCCGCGCGGCGGCTGATCGCGGCGGGGGCGGTTCCGGTGGGCTCCACGGCGGTGCCGGGCCCGGGAACGTACTGGCAGACCTGGGGCCGGGGCGCGCACGGACCGACCCTCAACCCGTACCGCGCCGACCGCACCCCGGGCGGGTCGTCCGCAGGCTCGGCGGTGGCCGTCGCCGCGGGAATGGTGCCGCTGGCCACCGGGAGCGACGGGGCGGGTTCGGTACGGATCCCGGCGGCCTGGTGCGGGGTGTTCGGTCTGCGCACCACCCGGGGCCTGCTGCCGTCACCGGACCGCACGGGGCTGGCGACGGCGGGGGTCATCGGCCGGTCGGCGGCGGAGCTGGAGGCGTATCTGGGGTGCGTGGTGGACGGGTACACGCCCGCGCCGGAGGCGGCGGACCTGCCGACGAGCGCGGTGTGGTCCACCGACCTGGGCTTCGCGGCGGGACCTGACCTCGACCCGGAGGTGGTGGCGGTGGCACGGCGCGCGGCGGAACGCATACTGACGCTGGAGGACGCACCGGAGGGCTTCGCCCTGCTGGACCCGAAGCAGGAGTGGTTCGCGATACGGGGCGGCTCCCGGCCGGGAGCGGTGGCGGCCGAGAACACGGCCCGCCTCGATCAACTCTTCGCCACGACCCGGCTGTTGGCGACACCGGCCACCCCCTTCCCGCCGCACGGTCACGAAGGTCCTGGCGGACGCTTCTCGACGGCGCTGACGTGGGCGTTCAATGTGAGCGGCCATCCGGCGGTGAGCATTCCGGCGGGATTCACGGCGGACGGGTGCCCGGTGGGGCTGCAGCTCGTCGCGGAATTCGGGTCGGAGGCGCTGCTGGCGCGGGTGGCGGCCGGCGTGCCGCCATGGCCGACACCTCGTTCGAGCGGGCGCAATTCACCTTCTCGGCCGTGAAGCACCGACCTCGTAGGTCCCGTGCCCGACAGGGTGGATGCGACTTCGGTTGCCGCGCCCCGGTGACGAAGCCCCGCACCGGGGAGACCCCGGTGGCTACCGCGACCGCGGCTGCTCCGCGTCGACGCACCTCCTCACCCCAGCCCCTCCCTCCTCTCCAGCCACTCCCCCGGCATCCCGCCCACGCCCACCCGCGCCCCCACGACCCCGCCCGTGATCGCGCAGGTCGTGTCGACGTCGCCGAAGCCCTCGGCCGTGGCCCAGAGGGCGTCCTCCAGGTCGTCCGGATGACGGGTCGCGGTCCACAGCGCGAAGGGGACCGTGTCGTCGGCACGGACGCGCGAGCCG
The DNA here is from genome assembly GCF_053610825.1 of Streptomyces sp. NPDC054863. Classification (NCBI taxonomy): domain Bacteria; kingdom Bacillati; phylum Actinomycetota; class Actinomycetes; order Kitasatosporales; family Streptomycetaceae; genus Streptomyces; species Streptomyces sp. NPDC054863. The sequence goes on from NZ_JBSGZD010000028.1 coordinate 26,118, forward strand.
TTGCCGAGGAGGTCGGCGGCATTCCGGGGCGGGGTGCTGAAGGGGAGGTCCGCGGCCCTCAGCAAGCCGTCCCGCACGGCTCCCGGCGGGGTGCGGTCCGCGACCGCCGGGAGCGAGAGTTCGCCCCGTACCGAGAGCGCTGCGGCGACTGCCACGGCGACGGCGCCTGCGATGCCTTGCGGGTGCGCGTGCGTGACCTCTGCCGACAACTCGGCCTGCGCTGCGGCCAGTGCGAGATCGTACGAGAACCAGGCGCCGAGCGGCGCCACCCGCATCGCCGCCCCGTTGCCGAGGCTGCCGCTGCCTTCGAAGAGGGCGGGGGCGAGGGTGCGCCAGTCGGCGGGGTGGGCGAGGAGCTCGGGGAGGAGGACGTGCATGCCGTGGCCGTAGCCGCGGCCCTGGTCGGCGTCGAAGGCGAGCGCGAAGCAGGTGGCGAGGCGGTCCTGGTCGACGTGGCCGTGTTCGGTGAGGACGCGGTGCAGGGCGAGGGCCATCGCGGTGTCGTCGGTCCAGCGCCAGAGCGGGCCCGACGGCACGCGGCGGGTGCGGACGTCCGTGTACGCGTCGTCGGGCACGAGGCCCTCGCGGAAGCGGAAGAGGGGGAACCAGCGTTCGCCGAAGGCGTCACCGAGGGCGAGGGCTTCGAGGCTGTTGCGGGCGGCGCGGCGGTGGGCGGCGGGTGCGGTCGGGTCGCGGTCGGCGCTGCGGTCCCCGTCGGTGTCGCGGTCGGTGTCTGCCATGGGCACCATCGTGCCCTGGGCACCGAAGGGCGTACATCCATTATGGGCCGGGGAGCGGGCGGATTCCGTCGTCCCCGCGGACGATCTTCAACGCCCTTTCCCGGTCCTACCGTTGACGCCATGAGCAGCGCACCCCTCCACGTCCACGACCACGGCGGCGAAGGCCCCGCCCTCCTCCTCCTGCACGGCGCGGGCCGCTCGCGCGCCGACTGGGACGACGTCGTCCCGCACCTCCTCCCCCACCACCGCGTCCTCGCCGCCGATCTGCCGGGACACGGCCGCTCACCGGCTCCGGCCGGCTCCGGGTGGTCCTTCGAGGCGACGGCCCGGGCGCTGGACGCGACTCTCGCCGCCCACGACGCGATCCCGGTCGGGCACTCGCTCGGCGGCATGGTCGCCGTGCACCTCGCCGCCACCCGCCCCGGCGCCGTGCGGGCCGCCGTCGACCTCGACGGGTTCTGGCGGGGGCCGCTGGGGCGTTACGAGTCCTCCGCCCGGCTCGACGAGGCCGTACGGGCGGCTGCGGGCGGTGTCATGCCGCCCGACCACATCTCCCAACAGGGTGGGTACGCACGCCGGTTCGGGATCCCGCCCGAGCGGGCCGAGCGCACGACGCGCGCTGCCGCGCGCGAGCTCCCCGACGGCCGGTGGCAGACGCTGCCCGAGCGGGACACCGCGCTCGCGATGTACGACGCGATGGACGCGCTCGACCTCTTCACGCTCTTGCGCGAGGTCGAGTGCCCGCTGCTGCTCGTGCGCGGGGAACGCGCACAGCCGGCGAGCCCGCCCGGCATGGAATGGCTCGACGCCTTCTGGAGCGAGTTCGGGGAGGCGCTGACCACCGACCTCGCCGCCCTGTGCGCGGACCGGCCGGACACCGTCACCGTCGAGGGCATCGACGCGACGCACGCACTGCTCCTGGAGGAGCCGGAGGCGGTCGCGGCGCTGGTGAGGGGCTTCGTATCAGGGGTCGATGCGCGGGGGCGCCGGCCGCGCCTCTGACTGCGGAGGCCCACCCCCTACTACGCCCCCTCCTCCGCTCCCTCCGCGATCGCGTCCCGCACCTCGGCCACCCGCTCCTGTTCCTCCGCCGCGAAGCGTTCGCGGTCGAGCTGTTCGGCGATCTCCTCGTCCTGGGTCATCAGCAGGTCCAGGTTGGAATTGCCCAGCTCGAAGACGCCCATGTCGACGTACGCCTTCTGGAGGCGCTCGCCCCACAGCCCGATGTCCTTGACGCAGGGGACGATCCGGCTGAAGAGCAACTTGCGGAAGAGGTGCAGGAATTCGCTCTGCTCACTCAGCTCCTGCGCCTCCTGCTTGGGGATGCCGAAGTTTTCGAGGACCTCGACGCCGCGCAGGCGGTCGCGCATCAGGTAGCAGCCCTCGATGACGAACTCCTCGCGCTCCTTCAGCTCGGCGTCGGAGAGCTGCTGGTAGTAGTCGCGCAGGGCCATGCGGCCGAAGGCGACGTGGCGGGCCTCGTCCTGCATGACGTACGCGAGGATCTGCTTGGGCAGCGGCTTGTTCGTCGTGTCGCGGATCATGCCGAAGGCGGCGAGGGCGAGGCCTTCGATGAGGACCTGCATGCCGAGGTAGGGCATGTCCCAGCGGGAGTCGCGGAGGGTGTCGCCCAACAGCCCCTGGAGGCTGTCGTTGACGGGGTAGAGCATGCCGATCTTCTCGTGCAGGAAGCGGCTGTAGATCTCGGCGTGGCGGGCCTCGTCCATGGTCTGGGTCGCGGAGTAGAACTTCGCGTCGAGGTCGGGGGCGGACTCGACGATGCGGGCGGCGCACACCATCGCACCCTGCTCGCCGTGCAGGAACTGGCTGAACTGCCAGGCGGTGTAGTGCCGCCGCAGATCACCCTTGTCCCGTTCCGTCATGCGGTCCCAGTAGCGGGTGCCGTACAGGCTCATGGACTCGTCGGGGGTGCCGAGGGGGTCCTGCGGGTCGACTTCGAGGGACCAGTCGATGCGGGTGGCGCCGTCCCACTGCTTGTCCTTGCCCTTCTGGTAGAGGGCGAGGAGACGCTCGCGGCCCGAGCCCCCCTTCTGGCCGACAAACATGGCCTCCCAGCTGAAACGGGCCTGGCCGGTGGCGGGCACCTGCCAGGCCGGGCCCCCCGGGCTCTTCGTGTAGAGCTCGTGTGTCGACATACGCGACCCCTTCGCCTCTCCAACGGCCGGATTCGTGACGGTAGTTCGCAGGCTCACACGCGGGTAGACGAACGGTCAACAAGTCCCGCGCAAGGGATTGACGCCCTTGCTGACAAGGAGTCTCATAAGAAGTGACCCCCGGTAACCCCAACCACGAGGTGCTCCGACCATGACGACCGCCCCGTCCAGGACAGCAGTCGAGCCGACCGAGACCGACTTCACCGCCCTCCGTGACGCCCTTGGGATGCTCAAGGACCGGGAGCAGGTCGCCGAGCGCCTCCTGGAGTCGTCCGCCAAGCACTCCTTCGACCCCGACAAGGAACTCGACTGGGACGCCCCGGCCGACGAGGGCAAGTGGTACTGGCCGCCGGAGCTGGTGTCCCTCTACGACACCCCGCTGTGGAAGAAGATGTCCGAGGACCGGCGGATGGACCTGGCACGCCACGAAGCCGCGGCCATCGCCTCCCTCGGCATCTGGTTCGAGATCATCCTGATGCAGCTGCTGATCCGCCACATCTACGACAAGTCCGTGACCAGCAACCACGTGCGTTACGCGCTCACCGAGATCGCGGACGAGTGCCGGCACTCGATGATGTTCGCCCGGATGATCGAGAAGGGCGGCGCGCCCAACTACCCCGTACCGCGCGTCTATCACAACCTGGCGCGCGTCCTGAAGACCGTCTCGACGACCCCGGGCTCCTTCGCCGCCACCCTCCTCGGCGAGGAGATCCTCGACTGGATGCAGCGGCTGACCTTCCCGGACGAGCGCGTCCAGACACTGGTACGGGGCGTGACGCGCATCCACGTCATCGAGGAGGCACGCCATGTCCGATACGCGCGCGAGGAGTTGCGCCGCCAGATGGTGACGGCCCCGCGCTGGGAGCAGGAGTTCACCCGGCTGAGCTGCGGGGAGGCGGCCCGGGTCTTCTCCACCTGCTTCATCAACCCGAAGGTGTACGAGAACGTGGGCCTGGACCGGCGCGAGGCGATCGCCCAGGTGAAGGCGAGCGGCCACCGCACGGAGGTCATGCAGAACGGCGCGCGGCGCCTGACCGACTTCCTCGACGACATCGGCGTCCTGCGCGGCGCGGGCCGCAAGCTGTGGGTGAGCTCGGGACTGCTGGCGCGCTGAGGGCGCCGCCGGGGGCGGGTGACGGGCCTGCCGCTCCCGGTACCCTGCCGCTCCCGGTGCCCCGCCGCTCCCGGTACCCCGCCTCGGCGGAGATCGCCCTCTCCCCCGCCCCTCAGCCCAGCGCGCTCAGTCGTTGCCAGGCCGTCCACGGCAGGTTCCACTGGCCGAAGCCGTTGGCCGGGGCGACGACTCCCTTGGTGTCCTTGCCGGTGATCTCGAAGGGGTCGCCCGGCCTCACCTGGCCGTAGAACCACGCCGCGTCGGTGCTGCTCATTCCTATGCAGCCCGAACTCTGGTTGGCGTTGCCGAAGTAGCGGGCGTTCCAGGGGGCCGCGTGTGCGTACATGCCCGACCAGGTGAGGCGCATGGAGTGGTCGACCATCCTGTCGTAGGTGTTGCCGAGGCCGACCGTCTCGGAGTTCATGTTGATGGTGCCTTCCTTGGCCATGAGGACGGCAGTCCCGCGCCAGGAACGCTTGTCGCCGCCGGGTGTGCCGCCCGAGACCGGGATGCGGCGGACGGGCTTGCCGTCGCGCAGGAGCGTGAGGTGGTGGCCGTCGAGGTCCACCTTGGCGATCTGCTGCGCGCCGATGGTGAAGGTGGTGGTGTAGTCGCGTACGAACCAGCCACCCGCGTCGCCCGATTCCGTGCCGTTCAGGTCGGCGTTCACGGTGACCTTGGTGTGGGGTTTCCAGTATTCCTTGGGGCGCCAGTCCACCCGGTCCTTTCCCGACCAGTCGCGCATCCAGCCCCAGGAACCCTCGGTGGGGTTCGAGGTGGTGACCTTCAGCTGTCTCTCGACCTCGGCCCGGTTCCTGACGGGGCGGTCGAAGACCAGCGAGATCGGCTGGGCCACGCCGACGGTGGTGCCGGTGCCGGGGCGCCAGTCGACCTTGTTGACCCTGGTGGCGGGGACGGTGGTGAAGGTGGTCCGGCTCGTGGCTGCGGTACCGCCTTGCGTCCGGGTCGCCGCCGTGACCCTGTACGCCGTGCCGGGTGCGGCTTTGCGCGCGGAGGTCCAGGTGCGGCCGTCGGCCGCCACCTTTCCGGTGAGTTCCCGGCCCTTGGCGTCGGTGACGGTCACCGAGGTGAGACGTCCGCCCGTCGCGGTGACCTTCACCGGCTCCCCGGCCGCGGCCCGCCGGCCGGTGGGAGTGACCTTCACGCTGACGGGGCGGTCGTCGTTCTTCGCCGCCGCGCCCGCGGCTGCCGCGCCCGCGTCCGCCGTGGCCGGAGCGGGGCCCGTGGAGCAGGCGGCCACGAGCGGTGCGAGCAGGACCGCGGCGACGGCGGTACGTATCGGGGGGTGGGCGCGGACACGTGTGCGGTGCAACAGGACCTCCGTGGCGAGGAAGAGGGAAAGGGGAGGGTGGGAAGGGCCGGCGAGGTGGGTACCGGCGGCCGGTGTGGTGACTGTAGGGCCGGATAAGGCCAGGTCAGCGGCGACGGAGCTATATGACGGCGACTGGTGAGGAACGGTCATGGTCCGGTCACATTCGTCGCGCGGGACGGTCACGGGCGGCTGTGAGCATCTCGTCCGACCCCGGAGAAGTCCGGGGAGGAGGAGAGGCCCCGACCGTGTCAGCACTGCTCGTACCGACCCAACCCCCTGACGAGGAGGGCGGCCTGGCCCTCGGGCTGGGTGGCATCTCCGCCGAGGCCTACCGTGCCTTCCTCGCCTCCCGCGACGGTGCGGCGCTCGGCGCCGCCTTCCTGCAGTGCCCCTCCTGGGCCGACGTCAAGGAGGGCTGGCGCTCCCAGCTGCTCGGCTGGGGTCCCGATCCGCAGGCCGGCCGGCTGACGGGGGTGGCGCTGGTGCTGCTGCGTCAACTCCCGGGCACCCGCAAGTACTTCGCGTACCTTCCCGAAGGCCCCGTCGCCGACTGGGCGGACCCGGACGTCGACCGCTGGCTCGGTCCGCTGCTTGAACACCTGCGCGGCGCGGGCGCCTTCGCCGTCCGCATCGGCCCCTCGCCCGGCTACCGACGCTGGGACGCGGCCCTGCTGAAGTCGGTCAGCCACCCGGGCAGGCGCCTGGGCGACGTCCTCGCCAGCCGGGTCGACCCGCTCGGCACCGCCGTGGCCGAACGGCTGCGCGCCCGCGGCTGGCAGCGCTGCGGCGACGGCGGTTCGGGAGGCGGCGGGGACGGTGGGCAGGGCGCGGACGGCGGGGACGCCCAGCCGCGCCACGTCTTCCACGTGCCGCTCGCCGGGCGCAGCCCCGAGGACCTGTGGGCCGGGCTCAACCAGGAGTGGCGGCGCAATGTGCGGCGCGCCAGGAAGGAGGGCGTGGAGGTGGTGGTGGGCAGCGCCGCCGACCTGCCCGAGTTCTACCGGCTGCTGCGCATCACCGAGGAGCGCGACGGATTCCGGCTCGGCCGCTCGCTCGCGTACTACGAGCGCCAGTACGCGGCGCTCAACGCCGAGGAGCCGGGCCGGATGAAGCTCTACCTGGCCCGCCACCGCGGGGAGGTCCTCGCCGCCCACACCATGATCACGGTGGGCCGCAGAGCCTGGTACCAGACCGGCGCCTCCGCCGACCACCGCCGGGAAGTGCGGCCGTCCAACGCCCTCCAGTGGCGCATGCTGCTGGACGCCCACGCCCTGGGCGCCGACGTCTACGACATGCGGGGGGTACCCTCCACCCTTGACCCCGGCGAACGTGCGTACGGACTGCTGCGGTGGAAGCTCGGCACCGGAGGACAGGTCGTCGAGACATTGGGGGAATGGGAGAGACCGTTGGGCGGCACCGCCAACCAGACGCTTTACCGCGCCTTCCAGGCGTACCTGAACCGCCGGTGAGGCCGCCGGTGAAGCACACGGCCACGGCGCCGGACGGGGGATCCGGTACGGAGAACCAGCCCGGAGCCGTCCCCGACAGCGCCCCCAGAACGGCCTCCGCCGCGCGCAGCAGTGCCGTCATGGCCGCGGGCTCCCTGGTGTCCCGGGCAACCGGTTTCGTACGCTCCGCCGTGGTCGCCGCCGCGATCGGCACCATCGGACCCGTCGCGGACGGCTACGCGGTCGGCAACGCGCTGCCCACCATCGTCTACATGCTGCTGCTCGGCGGCGCGCTGAACGCCGTCTTCGTGCCCGAGCTGGTCAGGGCGGCGAAGGAGCACGCGGACGGCGGGTCCGCGTACACCGACCGGCTCATCACGCTCTGCGTCCTGGCCCTGCTGGTGCTCACCGCGACCGCGGTGTGGGCGGCGCCCGCGATCATCGGCGTCTACACCGACTACAGCGGCCAACAGGCGTCCATGACGATCGCCTTCGCCCGCTACTGCCTGCCGCAGATCTTCTTCCTCGGCGTGTTCACCCTGCTGGGGCAGGTGCTCAACGCGCGTGGCCGGTTCGGCGCCATGATGTGGGCCCCGGTCCTCAACAACGTCGTCGTCATCGGCGTGTTCGGCCTGTATCTGGTCCTGGGCCTGGGCGGCGGGGGCACGCTCACCGCGTCCGAGACCGCGCTGCTCGGCTGGGGCACCACCGCCGGGATCGCCGTCCAGGCACTCGCCCTCCTGCCCGCACTGCGCGCGGCCCGCTTCCGCTGGCGGCCCCGGTTCGACTGGCGGGGCAGCGGACTGACCCGCCCCCTGCGGGCGGCCGGGTGGCTGGTGCTGCTGGTCCTGGCCAACCAGGCCGCGTACTGGGTCACGACCCGGCTGGCCACCACGGCGGGCCTCGAAGGGGGCCCGGGGTACGGCGCGTACAACAACGCCTACGTCCTGTGGGTCGTCCCGCACGGCATCATCACGGTCTCCCTGCTGACCGCGCTGCTGCCCCGGATGAGCGCGGCGGCGGCCGACCGGGACACCGCGGCCCTGCGGCGGGACGTCTCGTACGCGCTGCGCTCCTCGGCCGCCGCGGTCGTCCCCGCGGCCTGTGTGCTGTTCGCCCTCGCCCACCCGGTGATGGCCCTTGTCTTCGGCCACGGGCGGACGAGCGCGAGCGACACGGCAGCGATGGCCGGGATCCTGATGGCGTTCGCGCCGGGACTGGTCGCCATGTCGGGCCAGTACGTGCTCTCCCGCACCTTCTACGCGCTCGGCGACACCCGTACGCCCTTCCTGCTCAACCTGGTGATCGTCGCTCTCAACGCGGGCCTGTCCGTGGCCGCCGCCCACCTGCTGCCGGCCCGCTGGGCGGTGACGGGGATGGCGGCGGCGTACTCACTGGCGCTGTTCGGGGGCTGGGTGGTGACGGGCCGGGTGCTGAGCCGTCGCCTCGGCGTGGCCCGGCCGTGGCGTTCGTCCGCCGTCGTGGCGCACGCGCGGCTGCTGGTCGCCGCCGTCCTCGCCACCGCGCTGGGCCACTTCGCGGCGTCCGGGGCGGAGCGGGCGGGCGCCCTGGCCTCGGCCGCCGCCGGAACGGCCGTCATCGTGCTCGCCTTCGTGCTGCTCGCCCGGCCGCTGCGGCTGACCGAACTCGACGCGCTGATCTCCGGCCTGCGCCGGCGAGCGGCCCGGCGCTGAATCACCACCGAGGAGACTGCTGATGCCCCGCGTACTGCTCATCGAGGACGACCCCGCCGTGCGGGAAGGCGTCGAACTCGGTCTGCGCCGCCGCGGCCACGACGTACGGTCGGCCGCCACCGGCGAGGCAGGACTCGCCGCGCTGGGGGATTTCCGCCCCGATCTGCTGCTGCTCGACCTGATGCTGCCCGGGATGAACGGCGTACAGGTCTGCCGGCGCGTCCGCGAGGACAGCCAGCTGCCCATCATCATGCTCACCGCACGCGGCGACGACTTCGACATGATCGTGGGCCTGGAGGCCGGCGCCGACGACTACATCGTCAAGCCCGCCCGCCCCGACGTGATCGAGGCGCGCATCCGTGCCGTACTGCGCCGCATCGAGGTCACCGGCACCGAACGGCCGGCCGTCGAGGTCCACGGCGACCTCACCCTCGACCGGGCCGGACTGACCGTCACCAAGGCCGGCCTGCGCCTGGCGCTGGCCCCCTCCGAGCTGAAGCTCCTGCTCCACCTCTCCGCCGCCCCGGACCGGGTCTTCAGCCGTCAGCAACTGCTGGAGCACGTGTGGGAGCACAGCTACCACGCCGACGCACGCCTGGTCGACGCGTGCGTCCGCCGTCTGCGCAACAAGATCGAGGACGACTCCGGCACCCCCCGGTACGTGCAGACCCTGCGCGGCTTCGGCTACCGCTTCGGGCCCCTGTGAGCGGGACGCCTCTCACCGACCGGGTGCCCCCTGCCGCCCGGGGCCGGCGGGCGTGGGCCTTCGGTCTGCGCACCCGCCTGGTTCTGGCGTTCTTGCTGGTCGCGGCCGTCGGCTCCGGTACCACCGCCGCGCTGACCTACCGGGAGGCCCGCAACGCCCTGCTGAAGACCACCCAGGACACGGCCGTCTCGTCGTTCCGCGACCACGTCCAGCAGACCAGCTTCGGCCTGCCCGTGCAGGCCGAGGGCATCGAGGAAATCCTGCGCGACCTCGCCCGCAGGGGCAAGCCGCGCCCGTGGGTCGTCTTCGCCGAATACGGCTCGATCCGTGCCTCGTCCGGCACCAGCCCCGTCTCCACCGTCATCACCCCGCAGCTGCGGCGGGCCGCGCTGGCCGACCCCCGCGGCAGCTTCGAACGGGTCGTCAAGGACGGTGTCCCGTATCTGACCATCGCCATGCCCACGGTCTTCCGGACCGGCCCGCGGGGCGAGCTGCCCACCGGTCTCGTCCTGTACGCCGTCATGCGGATGAGCGAGGAGCAGATCAACGTCGACGCACTCCTGACCGCCGCCCGCGACGGGGCCCTGCCGGGACTCGCCGTCGCCCTGCTGCCCGGCCTGCTCGCCGCCCGCAGCGTGCTGCGTCCGGTACGGGAACTGCGCCAGGCCGCCCGGAGCATGGGCAGCGGCAGGCTCGACACCCGCATCCGGGTACGGGGCAGCGACGAACTGGCGGACCTCGCCCACACCTTCAACGAGTCCGCGGGCAGCCTTGAGCACTCCGTACGGGAACTGCGCCTGGCCGAGGAACGCGCCCGCCGGTTCGCGTCCGACGTCTCGCACGAGCTGCGCACCCCGCTCGCCGGGATGCTCGCGGTCACCGAGGTCCTCGACGAGGACGCGGGCCGGCTCGACAGCGACACCGCCCGGGCGGTGCGGCTGATCAGCGCGGAGACCGGAAAGCTCGCCGTCCTCGTCGAGGACCTGATCGAGATCTCGCGCTTCGACGCACGCGCGGCCGAGCTGAACACCGACGAGGTCGACGCGGCCGAGGCCATCCGCAAGACGCTGGACAACCGGCGCTGGACGGACGGCCGGGTCCACGCCGAACTGCCCGACGGGATCCGGGCGCGGCTCGACCCGCGCCGCTTCGACATCGTCGTCGCCAACCTCGTCGGCAACGCGCTGCGGCACGGCGCGGTGCCCGTCACCGTACGGCTGCGCAGCGGAACGGGCTCCGACGGGACGCCCGTACTGGTCACCGAGGTCGCCGACAGCGGCCCCGGCATCCGGCCCGAGGTGCTTCCGCACATCTTCGACCGCTTCTACAAGGCCGACGCGGCGCGCACCCGCTCGGCGGGCAGCGGTCTGGGACTGGCGATCACTCTGGAGAACGTCAGGCTGCACGGAGGGACGGTCCGCGCGGGGAACCGGCCCCGGGGAGGTGCCGTCTTCACCGTCGAAATACCGCTGCGCACGGAAGGGGACGACGAGTGAGGCAGGCGCACCTGCGCCGCCGGGTGCTCGCTGCCTGGCCGGTGACCGCCCTGCTGCTCGCCGGATGCGGCATCCAGGAGACCGACGTCATCGAGGCGGGCGGCCCCGGCCGGGTGCAGAACTTCGTCGATCCCGACGGCGACGCACTGCTGTTCTTCCGGCTGCCGCACGGCGAACTGACCCCCGTGCCCCGCCGATTCAGACCCGAGGGCATTTTCAGCGACGAGTACGGGCAGCCCCGCAGGACGGAGACTCGGCGCATGTCGACGGAAGAGGCGATCTCCGCGCTGCTCAGCGGCCCGGGGAAGGCCGAGAAGGCCGCCGGGCTCAGCACTGCCCTGCCCAGGGTCACGGCCGGCGGCGTCCGGGTCCGGCTCTCCGGGGGCGGCTCCACCCAGGGCTCCGGGGCCGGCGAAGTCCTGGTGAGCCTTCCCCTCGCCGTCGACCGGCTGGACGCGACGGCCGTGCGCCAGTTGATCTGCACCGCCGCCTACAGCAAGGACCGCGAGGGCCGGGCCACCGTGCGCGTGACGGGCCGGGACGGCGGGTCGGCGTCCGGCACCTGCGGCCTGGACCCTCAGCACGACGAGTAGACGAGGGGGCAGGAGGGGAACGGCGGTGAAGGGGCAGGACCGCACCGCCCACCCCGTGCGGGTCGGCCGCCCTGGCCGGCACCACTCCGTCCGGGTCGGCCGCCTGGCCGGGACCACCCCGAGCGGGTCAGCCGCCCTGGCCGGCACTGCCCATCGGGCCGATCTTCACCTGGGAGCCGGAGCCGTCCGTGACGGGCAGCGTGCCGCTGCCCGGCCAGGCGAGGGTGACCGACTTCGTCTCGTCCGGCGGGGTCACGACCAGGCCCGTGATGCGGACGCCGGAGCCGCCCGACTTGTTGACCGGGTAGTGGATGCCGAAGTACGTCGACTCCCCGCTCTTGAGGATGTCCGCGACGACCGGCTCACCGCTGCGCTTCGCGGACAGCGAGCCCGAGTTGGTCTTCAGGTCGACGCCCGCGTACCCGGAGATCGCGCAGTCGCTGCCGCCGGTGTTCTTCAGTTCCACGGCGACGGTGTGGTCGGCGTCGCCCCCGACGGTGGCGTCCGCTGCCGTGATCTTCAGCCCGTCGGTGCGGCACTTCTCGACCTTGCCGCCCTCGGGGGAGCCGGACCCGGCGGTCGCGCCCTGTCCGCCGGAGCCCTTGCCGGCCGAGTCCTTCCCGGAGGAGTCCTTTCCGGCGTCCTGGCCCGCACCGCCCGAGCCCGAACCGCCGGTCGAGGAAGCCTCGGTGGGGGCGGACGACGGGGCGCTCTGTCCCGTGCCGTCCTCGTTGTTCTGGCAGGCCGTGAGCGAGAGACCCGCGGCGACGGCCAGGGCGGCGAAGGTGAGCTTGTGAGCGCGCATCGTTTCTTCCTCAGCATGGGGGGGCAGTGTCGGCCGCTCGGTACGGGTTGTCGGTACGGGCCGGTCCGAGCGAGCGTTTCTGATCACCAGGACCCGTCCGGCCCGGTGAATCGTTCCGCCCAACCACCCCCTCATACACCCCTGTTACATGCACCGATCGCTGGGACGGACCCGTAACACGGAGGATCTTGACCACGGCCGGTGACATGCTCTCCTCAACCGCCCCCTCCCGCCCCCGCCCGCGCCCGAGGGCAGCCGCCCACCGGACGATTACGCTGCGACGCATGACCACCGCCGCTCCCTCCCCCGCGTACCGCCGCCTCAGCGTGGAACAGCGTCGCGTTCAGCTCATCGGCGCGGCGCTGTCACTGTTCGCGCACCGGGCCCCCGAGGACGTGTCGCTCGACGACGTGGCGGAGGCGGCCGGGGTGTCCCGGCCGCTGGTCTACCGGTACTTCCCCGGCGGGAAGGTCCAGTTGTACGAGGTGGCGCTCGGGTCCGCCGCCGACGAGCTGAAGCTGTGCTTCGCCGAGCCGCAGACCGGGCCCCTCACCCAGCGGCTGGCCAGCGCCCTCGATCGCTACCTCGGTTTCGTGGACACGCACGATGCGGGGTTCAGCGCGCTGCTTCAGGGCGGGAGCGTCGTCGAGACGTCCCGGACCAGCGCCACCGTGGACGGGGTGCGGCGGGCCGCGGCCGAGCAGATCCTGCTGCATCTGGGCGTGCAGGACACCGCCGGGCCCCGGCTGCGGATGATGGTCCGGACGTGGATCTCGGCGGTCGAGGCCGCCTCCCTCATCTGGCTCGACGAGGGCAAGCAGCCGCCGCTGCCCGAGCTGCGGGACTGGATGGTCGACCACTTCATGGCCCTGCTCACCGCCACCTCCGCGACCGATCCGCAGACCGCGGACGTGACCCGGCAGGCCCTGGCCCTGGAGACCTCCGACGGGGCGGCGGGCGTGCTGGCACGGAGGATCGTCCCGGTGCTCGCGGAGGCGGCTCACCTGTTGTGATCCGGGATGTCCCAGGTATCTCGCGGTGGGCCCCGGGGTGTCCCGCGTGGGTCCCGGAAGTGATCCGGTGAACCGCGCGGCGCCCCGGAGGATCGTGTACCTGAAGCCGATTGTTAAGCTGCCTCGCTGATCGCCGGGACAGGGAAGTCCAGCCAGTGGGGGGTGTGATGAGCCGCGCCGATCTCGCCGCGAGCAACAAGAAGTTGACCGACCTGGCAGACGATCTCGAAGCCATGCAGGTGTACCTGAACAATCAGGTCAAGCGCATGGACGCCATCGTCGACGAAATCGAGGCGGGCTGGCGTGGGCCCACCGCCAGGACATACCGGAGCCTGCACCGCGGAGCCGCGAAGGACGCCGTACGCATCCGCGAAACGATGAAACAGATCGAAGCGGCCGTGCGCATGGCCAGGGACGGATTTACGACGCAGGAACTGGATCGCGTGCTGAGCTTCCAGAAGATCGAAGTCGCCACGGACATCGGCCGAGAGGTCGACGCGCTGTCCACGCCCAACCTGGATGCCGCCAAGCCCACGAAGCCGTCCAGCCGCCTCGGCGACCTCTGACCATCGGGGAACACATGCAGGACGACGAGCACATATCCGTCAGCTTCGCAACGCTCCACCTTCTGACCGAAAACCTGGAGGACATCCTCAAGGCCCTCAACGAGAGTCTTCACGTGCTCCAGGGCCGAGCGGAGAAGGTGGTTCTCTCCTGGAACGGCGAGGCGCGGGAAGCCTTCATCGACAAGCTCGACGAGTGGGACAGGTCCGCGCGCGACCTCCAGGCCACACAGAAGCTGCTCCACACGATGGCGACCACCGGGCACGCCAACTACGCGGCCGCGCACCAGGCGGTGCTCCGGGGCTGGGGCGGCGGATCCTGATGGGGACGCCGGCGACGCCCCCGCAGGGCGGCACCATCGACGTCAAGCCGTCCGACCTGTTCCGGGTATCGGGCGAGGTGGCGATGCAGCAGCCGATGATGAACCAAGGTGCCAAGAACCTGCTGAGAGATCTGCAGAAGTACCCCGACGCCGGCGGGTTCGGCACGGCACCCCAGGCATTCGCCAAGTCCTATCTCAAGGTCGGCAACAGATTCCTTGAGGTGTGGGCCAAGAGCGTCGTCAGCATCGGTGGGGCTGCCGTCGGCTTCACCTCGACCGCAAACAACTACGCCAAGGCCGAAGCGGCCAGCAATCCGTCCAAGAAGGGGCTGACACAGCCCCGGCCGCTGCCGCAGGTCATCGAAAAGCCGCCCCACTACGGCTCGGTGCCCGACCTGAAGTGGGGCGACGACGACGGCGGCGACGACTTCCTGCGCACTGTCCTGGAGTGGGTTCCGGGCCCGGTACGGGACGTGCTGCGTCCCGTGGTCAAGCACGCCTTCCGGATGGGCAGGGTCGCCGATGTCTACCCGTTCCCGCAGCAGCACTTCCTCAACTCGCTGTCCAAGGAATGGGTCTCCATGACCATGACGCTCACCATGGTGGAAGGCACGCTGACCGGCAACGTCAGCAGCATCACCCAGCAGAGCAACAGCGAGTGGTACGACGCCATGCGGCAGTTCTGCAGCTCCGTCTGGGGCACCACAGCATGGGGCAGGAGCCGGGCCGGCTACGAGTGGAAGCACGACAGCAGCGCTTCTCCGACCTCCTCGCACCCGGTGATGGCAGTGCTGTTCGACACCGCGAAGAAGATCGGCGATCTGCTCTACGCGTTCGCCGAGGCCGCGGTCTACATCAACCACGAGGTCCATGAGATCTACATGGACGCAGTACGGGACGCCATCCCCAAGATCGAGGTCGACCTCAAGGACGGCCTCGGCATGGACGACGTCAAGGGCCTCTTCAAGGGCTTGGCGAAGGGCATCGCGAAGGGCGCGTCCCAGCTCGGCCAAGGCATCGTCCTGAACATGGACACCGCCGCACTCAATGCGGTCGTCGAGACGTACAACGGCAAGGTCAACGCTCTGGTTCCCCAACTCGACGCCTTGCTGGCCCCGCTGGACGAGGCGTACCTCAGCGCGCCCACCTTCCAGGCCGAAGAGGCCCGCGCCCAGGCGTTCGGTGCCCGCTCGCTCAACGAGTTCAAGGACGAGCACCGGTGGACGAACCCCGAGGATGCCAAGAACGGTGTCTACAAAATGGACCTGGCGGGCTCCGAATGGCTCGACAACGGGCACACTCTCGACAAACACGTCGGCAAGACCGACGAACAGCTTGCCCAGCGTCTGCGTGACCAGGGAACTCAAGCCACCGCCACCTGGCCGCACGGAAAGCCGAGCATCGGCGGTTCGTCGACGTTCGAATCCGTACAGAAGGCCCAGGAACTCACCCAGTACAACATCAACAAGAATTCACAGGAAATTCAGGACTGGCTGAAAGGCCCGCCGCCCCCGACGAACAGCGACCGGCCGAAATCGTTCGACAGTACGGCGCCGAACGGTGAGATCAGCGGCCGGAGCGTCACCAAGCAACCCGATCCGAACGATCCCGGTACCGGATTCAAGGACCACGGCCTGAACGCCAAGGCCGTACCCGTCACGGGGATCAGAACCGTCCTTAAGTACGATGACTCACTGGACCCGCCTTTCGCCGTACTCACTTCCATGCCCACCGGATGACGGACGCAGCAGGAGCCGACATGACCTCGTCCCTGCAACAGGCCTGGGAAGCGGCAGCCCTGCGCCTGTTCGACGACAAGTACTCACTCGTTGCCGTGGGGCCCAGAACGCACGACGACTGGCGGATCGACGCCTTGGCCGTCATGGGCCGGGAGACGGCCGACCCGCGCGGCTGGGCTGTGCTCGACTGGGACTTCGAGGGCGACAGCCGCCGGATCGAGGTCGGCCCCTCGTTCCCCTTCGTGCTGCCCACCGCTGCACGCCTGGCCGAGTCGCTGTACGAGATCACCGGAGCGTCGGCCGCGGAGCTGCTGGTGGCCATGACCGACGACTGGTTCAAGGCCGAGGACATTCCAGGGTTCGCGGAAAGGAAGGGGGAACTGCTGGCGGACGCCGAAACCCTCCTTTCCCGATTTGAGCCGGCGGGCGCGTATTACACGACCGCCAGAAATGCAGAGGCCCCGAGCAAACCGGACTTCTTCACCGAAGTCACTGGAGGCGTCAATCTCACCATGCTCCTGATGGACCTCGGCCTCGTCGCCGTATCGGAATCCGAGATCGGTGTCTTCTGGTCCTTCAACGACTACTGATCCGAAAGGATCGGTGATTCAAGGTCGTTCATATCCGTCCGATGGAGACCCGCACCATGCGCACTCGCAGTTCCAGCTATCCCGACCGGGAAACGGCCCAGTGGGCGACCCAGCAGGTGGTGACCCGCAACGAGCAAGCCATCCACCGGTGGCTGGCCCAGGGCAGCAGGCAGCGGCTGACGGTCGAGGCGGCCTGGCCCTCGCGGCCCGGCCCGGTCGGCCGCGTGCTGCTGCAGGCCATGATGCTCGCCGGGCGCGAGCCCGTCGACGTACGGGCCGCCCGGGTGGTGCTGCGTCGCGAGCCGGCGAGCCCGCACGGCTTCGTCGTCCTCTCCACCGTCCCGTTCTACCTGTAGAGGCCGGCCCCAGATGCCCATGAATCCGCTCGAATTCGACCGCCGTTACGGCGAGTTGGACCAGGTGGTCAGCGCCTACGCCGGCCAGGAGGCCGACGACGCGCCGGACCGGCCGAGCGAGGCCCTGACGGCATACCTGCGCCACACGTGGCGCGTCCGCCCCTGGGCCCTGTCCGTCGCCGAACAGCAACTGCGCGACTACGCCCGAAATCCCCCGGGACGGCTTCGGCTGCGCCTCGGCGAGTTCTACCCGGTGCCCGATGTGGGGCTGCCCGAGTCCCACATCCAGGACTGGCTCTTCCTGCTCGCCGACCACATCAAGCACAGTGTCGAAGCCGGTGAGGTCCCGCCACCCTCCGCACCCCGAACCCACTGGGAGTGGCAGGCCCGCTTCCCCGAACTGGCCCAGTTCCTCGGCGGCTGGTTCTCCCAGGACATGCCCGACGAGTTCGGCGACCACGACGCGGCGGTGCGGGACTACGACACGACCACCGATCGCGGCCTGGTCGCCCGCCTCGTCGGCGAACTCCACGAGCTGCTCGCCCTCGGTCTCGACGAGGCCGACTACGCGCTCGGGACGGCAGAGCTGGGCATGGAGGTCGATCCTCCGCAGCCGTACTCGCCCAGCGGCTGGCTGGCCCTGGTCGCGAACTCGCTGGGCGGCTTCCGGCCGGACTACGGACCGCCGCCCAAAGACGCGTCCTGAAGGGCGCTGTGACACCTGTGACACTGGTGGAGTGAGAAGCGAGAAGACTCCCTTTGTCGGCGGGCCGCTGGACGGCAGGGCCCTGGACGTCCTGACCGGGCCGACCGGGAATCCGCCCAAGTGGTACGAGGTGCCGGTGCCGGACGCCGGGGGCGGGCCGCCGGCCGTGTACGCGTACGAGCGCAGGCCCGCCGGGTACAGCAAGCGGCTCGGGCTGCAGCGCGGCTGGAAGTACGTGTACGTGCCCGAGGGGCGGGAGCCGTGGAGCCCGAAGTGGCCGTGGTCGAAGTCCACGCGCCACGCCGGGGACGGGCCGTCTTCGACCGGTACGGGTGACTGAGCTGCGCCGCCCCGCCCATCCGGCGGGCTGACAGGGCGTCATGGGCGCACCATCGGGCTGAGCCGGGCGTCGTGCCCGGCCCGGTACCGGAGGTGATGGCGTGGCAGGACGGCTCAGGACCGCAGTGGTGATCGCGGCGGCGACGGTGTGGGCGGCGACCACGGCCACGGCGGGCAGCGCGCACGCCGTGCCCGATCCCGATGATCCGTTCGGCAGCACGGTCGGCGAGCCGGCTGACACGGTCGACGCGAGTGCGGGTGCCGGTGTCGGGAAGCTGCTCGCCGATCTCCAGAAGCTGTACCAGCAGACCGAGGAGGCCAGCGAGGCCTTCAACGCCACCGAGGAGAAGGTGAAGGCGCAGCGGGCCGAAACGGCGCGCGTGACAAGGGAGTTGGGCCGGGTCCGGAACGCCCTCGCGGAGGGCAGGCGGGCCGCCGGGCAGCTCGCCCGGGAGCAGTACAGGGGA
The DNA here is from genome assembly GCF_053610825.1 of Streptomyces sp. NPDC054863. NCBI lineage: Bacteria > Bacillati > Actinomycetota > Actinomycetes > Kitasatosporales > Streptomycetaceae > Streptomyces > Streptomyces sp. NPDC054863. The sequence goes on from NZ_JBSGZD010000028.1 coordinate 44,317, forward strand.
AGCGGCGACCAGGCGTACTCCTCCTTCGTACGGCTGCTGACGTCGAGCGATCCCGAGCACGCGCTGATGCAGGGCCACACCCTGCGCCGGGCCGCCGCGGCCCGCGCCGTGAAGGTGGCGGGGCTGGAGAGGGGCGAGAAGGAGGCGGACCGGCTGGCGACCGCGGCGCGGGCCGCGCTGGACACCCAGCAGACCCTCGCCGCGAAGCAGAAGAAGGACCGGGACGCCGTGCAGGCCCGGCTGAAGCAGGTCGAGGCGGCACTGGCCGCGCTGACGGCCGACCAGCTGGCGGAACTCGCGGCGCTGGAGACCCGTTCGGTGGAGCGGGCGCAGCAGAAGCTGATCGGGTCGGGGGCCTTCGGGCCCGGTGGCGTACGGGCCTCGCGCGCGCCCTCGCGGGAGGGTGACCGGGCGCTGACGTACGCGACCCGGCAGCTCGGCAAGCCGTACGTGTGGGGTGCGGAGGGGCCGGGCTCCTTCGACTGCTCCGGGCTGACGCAGCAGGCCTGGGCCGCGGCCGGGCGGACCATTCCGCGCACCAGCCAGGAGCAGTGGCGCGAGCTGCCGCGCGTGCCGCTGTCGGCGCTGCGCCCCGGCGACCTGGTGATCTACTTCCCGAAGGCGACCCATGTGGCGATCTACCTGGGCAACGGGCGGGTCGTGCAGGCGCCGCGCCCCGGCGCCCATGTGAAGGTGTCGCCGCTCGCGTCGAACCCGGTCCTGGGCGCCGTCCGCCCCGACCCGGCGGCGACCTCGCTCACCTCCTACACCCCGCCGGACCTGCCGGCGGGGCGCACGGTGGACGGGAACGAGTCGGACGCGGGGTACGGGGCAGAGGACGCACCCGGAACGGACTAGGCCCGACCGGGACCAGGACCAGGACCAGGACCAGGACCAGGGGCCCGGGGCGGACCAGGCCCGGGGCGGACTAGGCCTGAGGGGCGACCGACGCCAGGTACGCGTTCGTCTTCTCGGGCTCGTAGAAGAAGTTCTCGAAGTCGGCCGGGTCGTTGAAGCCGTTCGCGAACCGCTTCGCCACCGGCGGGAGTTGACCGGCCGCGCCGATCAGGTTGAGGACGTGCTCGGGCGGGACCCCCAGCATGGCGTTGGTCCACTTGGTGACGTGCTGCGCGGTGTCCCAGTAGCGGTCGAAGGTGCGCTGCATCCACGCCTCGTCGAAGTCGCCCGCGCCGTGCGAGACGATCGATTCGAGGTACGAAGCGGCGCACTTGGAGGCCGAGTTGGAGCCCTGTCCGGTGATCGGGTCGTTGGCGACGACGACGTCCGCGACACCGAGGACGGCGCCCCCGCCGGGCAGGTGGCCGATCGGGTTGCGGACGGTGGGGGCGTACCGGCCGCTCAACGTGGCGCCCGCATCGGTGAGTTCGACGCGGGTGGCGCGCGCGTACTCCCAGGGAAGGAACTTCTCCATCAGTTCGAGGGTGAGGGAGAGGTGCTCGGAGGGGTCCTTGATGCCCTTGAACGCGTCGATGGGGCCGCCCGGGATGCCCTCCCAGAAGAGGATGTCGGCGCGGCCGGAGGTGGTGAGGGTCGGCATGACGAACAGCTCGCCGACGCCGGGGACCAGGTTGCAGCGGACCGCGTCGAAGTCGGGGTGCTCGGGGCGCGGGCCCATGCCGTGCACGTACGCGACGGCGAGCGCGCGCTGCGGGGCGTCGTACGGGGAGCGGGCGGCGTCGCGGCCGAAGAGCTGGACCAGCTCGCCCTTGCCCGCGCTGATCAGCACCAGGTCGTACGTACGGGAGAAGAAGTCCAGGTCGGAGACTGCCGCGCCGTGGATGACGAGCTGGCCGCCGCGCTGCGCGAAGGTGTCCATCCAGCCGGACATCTTCACGCGCTGGTCGACGGACTGGGCGTAGCCGTCCAGCTTGCCGACCCAGTCGACCGGGCGGGAGCCGTCCGGGGCGGCGACGGAGAGGCCGACGCCCTCGATGCGCGGGGCCTGGGACTCCCAGAAGTTGAGCCGGAGGTCGCGCTCGTGCTGGAGGGCGGTGTCGAACATGCACTGCGTCGACATGACCTTGCCGGCCCGGATCTCGTCGGACGTGCGGTTCGACATCAGGGTGACTTCGTAGCCCTTGGACTGCAGGCCCAGGGCGAGCTGGAGGCCGGACTGACCGGCTCCGACTATGAGGATCTTCCGCATGGGGTGGGTGGCTCTTTCAGTCAGCGAGGTTCGGTCGGCGCGGTTCAGTCAGCACGGTTCAGTCAGCGCGGTTCGGTCGGCGAAGGCTGGGCGGGGGTGGCGTCCAGGGCGTGGGCGACCATGTCGAGGAGGGTCTCGACGACCGAGACGCGACTGCGGGCGTCCATGATGACGACGGGGACGTGCGGAGGCACGGACAGTGCCTCGCGGACGTCCTCGCTCGCATAGCTCTCGGTGCCCTCGAAGTGGTTGACGGCCACGATGTACGGGAGGCCACAGCTCTCGAAGTAGTCGAGCGCCGGGAAGCAGTCGGTGAGGCGGCGGGTGTCGGCGAGGACGACCGCGCCTATCGCGCCGCGCACCAGGTCGTCCCACATGAACCAGAACCGCTGCTGGCCCGGCGTGCCGAACACGTACAGGACGAGGTCCTCGTCGAGCGTGATCCGGCCGAAGTCCATCGCGACGGTCGTCGTCGTCTTGTCCGGCGTCGCGGACAGGTCGTCGGTGTCCTCGCTGGCGGTGGTCATGACCGCTTCGGTCTTGAGCGGGGTGATCTCGGAGACCGAGCCGACGAAGGTGGTCTTGCCGACGCCGAAGCCGCCCGCGACCACGATCTTGGTGGCGGTGGGGGCCCGGGTGTGGTCCAACTGCCAGGCAGCGGGATCTTGTTCGGGAATGGTGGCCTCAGAGGCGACGGAGCCCATTGCGGACCCTTTCCAGCAGTGCGCGATCGGGGCGGCCGGCGCCGTGGCCGGTTCCGTACACGCGGATCTTTCCCTGGTCGGCCAGGTCGCTGAGCAGGACGCGGACCACGCCGAGCGGCATCTTCAGCAGGGCGGCCACCTCGGCGACCGTCCGCATCCGGCGGCACAGCTCGATGATGGCCTGCATCTCGGGGGCGACCCGGTTGCCGGGGGTGCGGCCGGTCAGCTCGGGGCGCTCCGGCGACGCTTCGATGGCGGGCGCCTTGAGGGCGGAGCTGTCGAGGGCCGCCACGAACGTCTCCACCAGGAGTACGTGCGTGAACCGCGTCCGGCCGCCGGTGAGGGAGTACGGGCGGACGCGGGCCGGGCGGCGGCCTTCGCCGCGTATCGGCAGGCGGGACGGGGCCGGCGGAGAGCTCTGCGGGATCAACTGGCACTCTCCATCGATTTGCGCAGCTCGCTGCGGAGTTCGGGGGTGAGGACGTGTCCCGCACGGCCCACGAAGAGCGCCATGTGGTAGGCGACGATGCCCATGTCGCAGTCGGGTGCGGCGTGCACGCCGAGCAGCGAGCCGTCGCTGATCGACATCACGAAGAGGCTGCCGTGCTCCATGGCGACCATCGTCTGCTTGACGCCGCCGCCCTCCATCAGCCGGGCGGCCCCGACGGTGAGGGAGCCGAGGCCGGAGACGATGGTGGCGAGGTCGGCGGTGGAGCCCTTGGGGCCGACCAGTGCCGGTGCGGTGCCCGGGAGCATGTGGTCCGGGTCCGAGGACAGCAGAAGCAGGCCGTCGGACGACACCACGGCGACCGAGACGAGGCCGGGCACCTCCTCGACCAGATTGCTCAACAGCCAGTGCAGATTGCGGGCTTCACTGCTCAGCCCGTAGGTGATCGGCGCGGTCAACTGTGTGCCTCCTCGACGGTGTCCCCCTCGGTGTCGGGCCGGTTGGTCCTGTCGGTCTTGGTCGTGGCGCCCGGTCCCCCGGTTGCCCCGTCTACCCCGTGATCCCCGTTGTTACCACTAGTTGCGATCTCTGCTTCGACGTCCCGCCTGCCGTTCTTCGCTCCCTGGTGGAATCCGCCCAGGCGGCGGCGGAGTGCGTCGGCGTCAACTCCGCCGGAGCGCTGCGGCGTGGCGTCGGACGCGGGCTTGACGACTTTGGGGGTGCGCTTGGGGAGGCCCTTGTCGGTGAGTCGCGGAGTGGTCGGCTCCGGCTCGGCCGGTGAGGTGGGCTCCGTGGTGGGCGCAGGCGTGGGCGCTTCTTCTCGTACGGGCGCTTGTGCGGCCTCCCGTACGGGCTCTGGGGCGGGGGCCGGAT